>NZ_CDSBKO010000004.1:0-141296 GCF_977115655.1 Aquimarina sp. | reverse complement strand
TGGTGTAAAATTCTAAATAATATGCATGGCAATTCTCATCCTTTTTGGGTGGGAAATCGAAAAAACAGTTTAAGAAATTGTTATGAAAAACACGTACATCGACCTGCTACAAGGTGCAGGAGATAACTACAACACTTACATCGATCTGTCGCAAGGGTGCAGGAGATCAATAAGACATTAAAAAAGCAACTTATATGCTTTTTGTTTTTATGAGCTTTTACTCCTCAAAAGCTGCTTTTTAAAACAAAAAAAACAACCTTGGACAGGGTTGTTTTTTAATAATTCGTATACTGGTTTAGCTTAAAGAATCAGTCTGCAAGCTTTACTTTTCTTTAATAGCTTTATCTATATTACCAGCCAGGTACATGTGGTCACTGGCAGAATTTTTTCGCAATACATTTGTCATTAAACACACCATATATTTTGTACCATCGGTGTGCTCTATAATCGCCACAGAGTTCATGTAATTAGATACATTTCCTTTATACTTGCCGCACTCTTCCCCTTTAGAGCGGTCACACTTATACAAGCTTCCGGATTTAAAATAAACTGCTGCTTCCCTTAATTGTGGTGCTTGTGCATACCGTATCCGCCTGTCGGTCATGTACATTAACCTCTTGATCTCTAAGCTAGAATTTTCGTCTATAATCTTTCCTTGCTCTAGTTGTAGCATCCATTTCATCACTCCCAAAGGAGATCCTATGCTCCCACCCTTATCCCCTACATACTGGTTGGCCCCTTTGGTAAAAAAACTACCCAAACGCCATTCATCAGCAGTTATTCCTAAATCCCTAAGCGGCAGGTTAACTACATCATTGCCCAAATCGGTTAGCTCTTTTTTTGGGGTTTCTTTAAAATACGCATCTGCTTCCTCTTGTGTTAATAAAGGGTATTTGTCTTTAAAAGCAGCCATTAGCATGGCTTCTCTCCATACTACACTTGCTGCTCCGTTATTGCTTACCGATAATGTATGGTCTATCCACTCGTATAGTGTAAAAACATCACTGGCTACAACTTGTCGTTTTTGGAGCTTATTGGTTTCGATATTAAAAACAGGAACGGTATGCTCGTCTGTCAATGCCCAATTGCCCGCTTTTACAGATTTGTTTTTTAACAGTTCTACCCGTTTGTCCCAGGAATCGGGATATATTTTTTGTAATTGCGCAAATAATGCGGTAGCCACGGCTAGTTTGCCCACACTGCCCGGTTGGTATCCCTTGGTTTCGTTTTGTTGTGCGTATCGCAAAGAATCTGCACAAGTAATATCCAAAATGGTTACCGAATAGCTTTTATCTAACCTGGGAAACAGGGCATTTATTTTTTTCTGAAGCCCTGGGTCTTCTACCAAAATGTTTTTGGTACTATCTTGTTTTCGTAAAAGCAGATGTAATGTAATATCGTTTATAGATTTAAAAGCTCCCGGGGGGAGTCCTGCATCGGGAAGATCCCCGGCAACAGAAAGTTGTAATCTTTTTAACCTTTTGATACCAGTAGACGCATATCCATCTATAGGATAATGATTGGGTATGGTAAATGCTGTACAAATAAAAACGATAGTTATTAATACGATTAATTTAGTTTTCATTTTTTATAGTGGTGTTGAAAGTAATATTTCTTTTTTAGTGTTAATTTTTGGGGTTATAGATTCCAGATATTCAGATCCCAATGCTTTTTTGTTTTCTACAAAAGGACGAATCTGAAAAAGCCACAGCTTGTTTTCTTTAAAACCTAGCTCTACATCATACGCTCCTTTGTAATTGGATGCTGTTTTTTTGGCCAGGGTTTTTCGTATATCGGATGCCAGACTTTTAATTTGATCTATATTATTTGCATTAAGTATAGCTCTTTCAAAAGTTGCTACTTTTTTTCCTGTGCCTCCTGTAGCCGGCAATGTATTGTGATATGCCTCGCGCGCAGGAGAAATTAGCTCATAATCCCCATTTTCTTTAATCACATAAGATTCTGCTGCCTGACCATCTACCGCTCCGCCTGCTCCCCTGCTAAATGCAATGGTTAAGTCCTGTTCATTGCCCGAGGATATACCTTTGGTAATAAGTACCCCGGAGTACTCTACATCTACCGTTGGTATAACCAATATAGACGGAAAAACATTTTCGGGGTTCAGCAAATATTTTTGCCTCCACTTAAAACTGCGTTCTATATATGGGGATGCCCACACATCTTTGATTCCTTGAATAATTTTATCTTTTTCTAAGGTGTTAAAAATAGTAAGGTTTAATCCTGCCCCTGTAAAGTCTTTAAGGTCCTCCATATTAGTATCGCTTCGCAAAAAAACAGGAACACTACCAATAGGTTTGCCAAAAACAGAGGTAAACGAGTGTGTTATTTCTGTTACAAATCCTGGTTTTAACGGCATTGTTTTAATGGCAGCCCTTAGGGTTTCTAATTGCCCTAACTGAAACTTTTCAATTTCATGTTCTGCTATGCCCTGCCCTCTTTTTTTATCTGCTTCTATAAACATGTTTGTTAAAAACTGCCAGTATGAGATGGTTTGACCTGGCATGGTTTGGCTCATGTGTTCTCTAAATATCCCAAAAGGGATCACAAAACCTTCTACCACATTATCGGGGAACATTTCTTTTAGTTGCCCTAAGTTTGCTGCTTTTGGCCCGCAAAGTTTCCCCGAGTCTTTTGCATTTACATCTCTTAGGTTTACAATGTTTTTTTGATCTAACCGAATATCTTGCACCGGTACTTCTATTTTATCTTCTTTACGAACTTTTTTTGCAAAAAGGGCTTTTTCTTCTGCACTCATCGCAAGTTCTTCTTTTATGAACACTGTTCCTTTGTTAGATACTGCATAAAATACCTTTTTACCCTGGTATGCTTTTAGCTCTTCTAGGTTTTCATTGGATAATGCCGCGTTTGGAATCCCCAGGTTACGGGCCAACAACTGTACGTGCGATACCAGGTTACCTTCTGCCACTGTGGCAATACCTGCTACGGGTTTTAAGTCTGAAGGAGCCCGCTCGAAAACATAAATTTTATCTGCGGTTACCTCTATTTCTTCAGGAGGACCACTGTGAACTACCAGTTCCCCAAAAGCATACCCCGGGTTTAACCCCCGTATGGTACTCTGGTTGGTAACCGATAATACTTTATTGTTCAAAGAGGATTCTTTAGCAATAAAACTTCCCAGTTCCCCCACAGATTTTCCTAATTGCAAAGCTATCGAGGATCGAATCCTGTCGTCTATAAAACTATATGCTTTAGGCTCAAAACCTGTATAAATTTGTACAACATCATGATATTCAGATTTTACCATTGCAGAGCTCCACTCTACTACGCTCCTAGCGCTTTCCAACTTTTTTGTTAATTCGCTTATAGATAATTGATCTTGTTTTTCTAATGCAAGCAATGGTTCTATTTTTTGCCATTCCCATAGCTCTATACTACCGTTTCCTGCACTAGCCATAGCCAGTGCATTTATTTTATCTAACTGCTCCCCTACTGTATAGGGTGTCCATAATGCTGCTTGTTTATAAATAAAGTTTTCCAGTTCATTTGCTATATCTAACAATAATAACCTTTGAAAAGCTTTTTTTTCGTTAACTATTTCTTGTCTAATAGCAATTAACATCTTTGCACTTTCTGCGGTAAGCGTTGCAGGTATATCTTTATCTGCGTTATTCTTTACAAAAGTTGTAAGCTTATTGGTTAAGGAAGCGTTTGCAGACAAGGCGTTTATCTTTTTGTTAAGGCTTTTTAAATGGATTGGTTTGTGAAATTTTTGCAGGGTAAGTATCAACTCATCGATCTTTATGGATATATCCTTGTTGATTTTTGTACTGTTTTCTTTTTTAAACTGTATTGTTTTTTCGATATCGGTAATTTCCGGATTGCTATGTATTTTTACGCGCAAATCCATAAATTTTGGATATAGGTCTGAAATCACTTTGGATTGCACACGCATTAATTGCGAAACATTATCATCGCCTTTGTGCGGGATATCTTTTAACGATTGTAATACCAGATAATATTTTTTTTCTAAAACATTATCCTTAGCCAGCAGCCATTTATAAAATTTAATGCCCCAAGCTTCTTCATCTTCAATTTGTATGGCCCCCCTGTAAAACTGTCCTTTTTGATTTATCCAACCATCGTCTATACGGGCCAAATATTTGCCCAACTGGTATTGCTTTAAACGCGAATGGTTTTTAGGTTCATCCCAAAAATCATTCTTATCGGTATACGATAAAATTTGCCCAAGAAAAATATGGTTGCTTTTTGCCAAAGCTTCTACCTCCTCTTTATATGTAGCATGTTGCACTCCTCCTATAGAATCGGGACAAGGATCTTTTGGTTGCCTAACAGTACCATTATCACAAAACCACCGAATACTTTTATAGGGCCCTCTGGCATCATTTTTATATTTTTCGATCTGATCCTTTATTGTCTCATTACTTAATACTGGTTGAGAATATCCACAAAACTGTACCAATAAGCATATTACCACAAAAAGAGATACTTTTTTTTTCATTTCCTTACTTTTAAAATCAATATTTATGACACCCTATCTTTTTTAAAGTCACAAAAAATTCTTGATAGCTATTTGAGGGCTAAAAGAAGTAATCCAAAATCCTTTGTGCAAAAAAAATATCTCAAAAAAGTTTATATCCTTTTTTTAATAAAAATGTGACTTATATACTTTTATGTGTCCAAGTAATAAATTCAAAAAATTAATGAACACACATTTTAAGGTTGAACCTTTATCTTTTAAAACCATAAATGAACTACCCAATAGCTGGACAACCAAAGATTACTCAAACCTATTAGAGGTTTTGGATTATGGGGACACTGCCAACATAATGAAAGAAGAGCTAAAAGATCTATGCCTGATATCACTATCTGACAATCTTCCGGAAGATGCTGCTCAAATAATTTTGAAATATATTTTTAAGGATAAATTAAATCGGGGGCAATTAGATAATTTATCTCATGAAATGCAAGAAGAAAAAATGTGGGAAGAGTATGCAGACTTGTCTATGCACGAAAACTTTTTTAATGCAACGCAAATACTTTATGAAGCATTTAATGGAAAATTTCCCCATCCTGAGGCTGTAAATTTTAAAGTTAGAATAACTTCTGACACCTTTGGTCTTGAATTATTCAAACATAACCCGGAAGCTTTATTAATAAAAATATTAACAAAAGGAATGCCCGATAACACTTTAATAAAACGGTTGTTTAAAGACCAATTGATAAAAGGTAGTTTTAAGGAAGCAAAAGATATTTTATGGCAACTAAAAATGGAAGAAGTAAAAGAAAAATCCCTTGTTTTTGACATAATTACTTCTTTATACTGGTTTAAAGATTTTAAATATTCAAGTCCTTTTGAAGCAATTATTAATAACGAAATTTTAATTGTACAAAAATAAAAGAACAGAATAATACTATTAAATTTAGTATAAAAAACAATTCATGTTTTTTTGGTTCACAAAAAGTTGTAAGAAATGAAAAAAAAGAATAAAAAAAGAAAATCATATAAAAATTACTCTGATGTTGTACCAATAGCAGAAGTAAAAAAGCGTTTCAAACATATAACCCCAAGATCTTCTCCTAATAACCAAACCAACATAAGTATTCAAAATAAAAATGAAATGTTTTATGGATTTAAAGAATTTATAGAAGATCATAAATTAATTATATCGTTTGTAGGACTAACTTTAATTCTTGTATTTTTGGCACTATTATCAAAATAAAAAACAAACAGAAACAAAAGACTGTTTAAATAATATGCTACATCAAGCCTTGTCGTCCTTTTGTTAAGGTGTCTGAAAAGACTTGGTATTAAAAAAGAAATAGAATTACAGAACTTATTTGGAGTTATATTATCTATTTTTAATAACTATAGCATAACAGTATTCTATTTTGCGTAAATCACAAAAAACAAACCGCCGAAAAAAACATTTAATTAATATAATGGATATACAGAACATAGAGAACATCGAACTCAAATACCTTGCCTTAAGCGATTATCAAGAGTTAAAAGAAGCTATGATACAGGCGTATCTAACTATGCCCAATGCATACTGGAAAGAACACCAGATAGAATCTTTAATAAATAAATTTCCTGAAGGTCAAATTGTAATCAAGGTCAATAACCAAATAGCCGGATGTGCCTTATCTCTTATTCTGAATTATGATCAATTTGATAATAGCCATACTTATAAAGATATTACAGGAGATTATACATTTAGAACACACACAAATACCGGTGACATATTATATGGTATTGATATTTTTATTAAACCAGAGTTTAGAGGGTTACGTTTGGGAAGGCGGTTATATGATTATAGAAAAGAACTTTGTGAAAAACTAAATTTAAGGGGTATTGCTTTTGGTGGCAGAATCCCGGGGTATCATAAGTTTTCTGACACCTTAAGCCCAAAAGAATATATAGAAAAAGTAAAACGAAAAGAGATTAATGACCCTGTTTTAAATTTTCAAATATCCAATGATTTTCATCCGGCAAAGATATTAAAAGGATATCTGGAAGGAGATGATGACTCCAATGATTTTGCTGTACTTTTAGAATGGGATAACATATATTATGAAAAACCAACCAAAAAAGTAGTCACCCAAAAAAAAATTATCCGTTTAGGGTTGATACAATGGCAAATGCGGTCTTATAAAAATCTGGACGAGCTACTACAACAGGCAGAATATTTTATTGATGCAGTTGCCGGGTACAGATCTGATTTTGCATTGTTTCCCGAGTTTTTCAATGCGCCGTTAATGGCAGAAAACAATCACCTGTCTGAGGCTGACGCTATACGTGAGTTGGCAAAACATACCGAAGCCATTATAAAAAAATTCTCTGAGTTCTCCATTTCATATAACATCAATATTATTTCTGGTAGTATGCCCGAAATCAGAAACGATCGATTATATAATGTAGGATATCTCTGTAAACGGGATGGTACTGTAGAGAGATACGAAAAGTTACATGTTACCCCTGATGAGGCCAAGGTATGGGGAATGCAAGGTGGTAATGAATTAAAAGCTTTTGATACAGATTGCGGAAAAATAGGAATTTTAATATGCTATGATTCTGAATTTCCTGAATTAAGTCGTTTACTGGCCGATGAGGGAATGGATATTTTATTTATACCTTTTTTAACAGATACACAAAACGGGTACTCCAGGGTACGAAACTGCGCGCAGGCAAGAGCCATAGAAAACGAATGCTATGTAGCTATTGCTGGTAGCGTAGGTAACTTGCCAAATGTACATAATATGGATATCCAGTTTGCACAATCTATGGTGTTTACTCCTTGTGATTTTTCTTTTCCTACCAATGGGATTAAAGCTGAAGCGACCCCAAATACCGAAATGATTTTGATTGCAGATGTTGATATTGACCTTTTAAGAGAGCTAAATCAATTTGGGGCTGTTAGAAACCTAAAAGATCGAAGAAAAGATCTTTTTGATCTGAAAAAGAAGATTAAGTAAAGACCTGCAAGCTATTTCTTAGAGGGGGTACAACAAAAAAATGCTTACTATAAAAAAAATGCTTATTAAAAAATGAGGCTTTTAAACTCGGAAGAAGATCCGGAATACATTAATTTGCAAACAGAACTGGTTTGGCTTCAACAACATATCAAAGAGACCAATCAAAGAGTTATATTGCTTTTTGAAGGCAGGGACACAGCAGGAAAAGGAGGTGCTATTATGCGATTTATACGTTTTTTAAACCCTCGTATATTTAAAGTAGTTGCGTTATCAAAGCCTACAGAGCGAGAATCCGGGCAATGGTATTTTCAACGATATATAGAACACCTTCCCGGGCCTGGAGAAATTGTTTTTTTTGACCGTAGCTGGTATAACAGAGCTGTTGTAGAACCAGTAATGGAGTTTTGTACGCAAGAACAACATGATCTTTTTAACAAACAAGTGGTTCAATTAGAAAATATGCTTATCGAGGATGGTATACATCTTTTTAAATTTTGGTTCTCTATTGATGCCGAAGAGCAGAAAAAAAGATTAGAAGAACGTGTTCACAATCCATTAAAACAATGGAAATTAAGTGGCGTAGATGTACAAGCACAATCAAAATGGTCAATTTTTACAGCATATAAAGAAAAAATGTTCAAAAATACCTCTACTATAAATTCTCCTTGGATAGTGATAAATGGAAATGACAGAGATAAAGCCAGAAAAGAAGCCATGAGGTATTTACTGCACCATTTAGAATATAACAAAAAAGGAAATACTTTGGAACGCTTGGTTCCGGATAGCTTAATTATTAAAACCGTATAAACAAAATGATTTGGGCAGGATTAATAGTACTTGTTATTATCTTATTAATGATAGATCTTTTATTGCTTCATAAAAAAGGAAAGCCTATTACCCATAAAAAAGTAGCGATAGAAACTTTGTTGTGGGTTATGATTGCCGGGGCGTTTTCTTTTGTTATCTACCGGGTTTATGATTTGCAACTTATAGATAATAGCAATCAATTGTCGCCATCTGAAGCTGTTGTAAAATACATTACCGGTTATTTGATAGAACTATCCCTTAGTGTAGACAATTTATTTGTTATCGCCATGATATTTTCATCCTTTAAAATCCCTGTGAAACATCAACACAAAGTTTTATTCTGGGGTATTCTTGGCGCTATTGTTTTTAGGGCATTAATGATCTGGGCCGGGGTGATTTTGATTCATAAATTAAGCTGGATTACCTATGTGTTTGGTGTTTTTTTATTGTTTACTGCTTTTAAAATGCTGGTAAAAGAAGAGGATCAAACAAAACCTTCAGGATTCAAAAACTATCTGTACAAACATCTTAAAGTAAGTAACACCCTTAATGGAGAAAAATTTTGGGTAGTCGAAAATGGTGTAAAAATGGTTACCCCGTTAATGGTGGCCCTTATAATGATAGAACTAACTGATTTGCTTTTTGCAGTAGATAGTATCCCTGCTATACTTGCTGTTACCACAGATCCTTTTTTAGTATTTAGTTCTAACATATTTGCTGTTTTGGGATTACGATCCATGTATTTTTTTCTTGCCAATATGCTCGAAAAATTTCATTATCTCAAATACAGCGTTTTTGCCATATTGGTTTTTGTTTCCCTTAAACTTATCACACTTCATTTTTATAAGTTTCCAGAATGGTTTTCCTTAACTTTTATTGCAGTATCCCTGTTACTGGGCATACTGGTATCTTTGTCTTCTAAACCAAAAAAAAATATTGATTTTTGAGTGACCTAAATAATTTTTTTGGGTCATAATATACGTCAAATGATATTTGACAAACTAAAAACATTAACTACTTAAATTAAAAAAAATGAAAAATATAAAAAACATTTCGGCACTAATAATAGCTCTTCTATTTGTGTCTTACACTGGTATCTCACAGGAAGAAAGTGAAGAGGTATCTTTGGAAACACAAACGATAAAAGGAATATTTGATGGTTATGAGGACGGATCTTATAGCTTTAAGTACAAAAATGAAGACGGAGATAATGATGTGATCTTTTTTGACAAAATCAAACCTGAGTTATTAAAAGTATATGACCTGAATAGTGGAAAATTAAAAGGAAAAACTTTTGAAATTACTTTTGAGACTATAGAAGAGGAAGAAATAGGTGATGATGGGGATTCTGAATACAATAGAACCAAAATAATTACTTTACTAAAACAAATTCAAATCAAATAAACCTTCATAATTTACAATAAAATGAAACTAAACAGAATTTTAATTCTTTTATCTCTTCTTACTTTGTGTTTTTTTTCTTGTAAAGACACTAAAAAAACAGAAAATACCAATACCGAAGAAGTTATACCAAAAGATAATGAAAATGAGGATATCGATAAAGGGGCTATAAAAGAACCTGAAAAAGAAGATTCCTTACTTAAAGAGGATGTAGAAAAAACAGAATCCACTTCGGATAGTCTTAAATAGTGTAATGGCATAATACAAAAAGATATTTGATAGTCATATTGAGCTTGTCGAAACACAAGGCAACAACCTTAGATCAAGCTCACAAGGTATGCTTACAAAACATATATTGTGGGGGGATCAAATAACAAGGGGTTAAAAACGTTGGTTTTACAGGTATTCGACAAGCTCATATTGATAATTTATACTAGTTTTAAAATGGTATCAAAGCCATTTTTTTCTTTTAAAAAAATACAATAAACCAAGAAATACAAAGATCATTACCCCCCAAAGTATATAATACCCGTATTTTAGTTTCAATTCTGGTATATTTTCAAAATTCATCCCATAAATACCTGCAAGAAAAGTTAATGGAATAAATATCGATGACATAATAGTAAGAACCTTCATTACTTCGTTCATTTTATTACTAATGGTGGTCATATACATATCCATTAATCCCCATGTCATATCCCTGTATATTTCGATATTTTCAGATACCTGTATAATGTGATCGTACAAATCCCTGAGGTAAAATTGTGTTTTTTCTGTAATCAGGTAATGCTCGCTTTTCTCGATCCTGTTTACAACTTCCCGTAATGGAAAAACAGCTCTTCTTATCTTTAAAACTTCCCTTTTAAGACTTTGTATATCATACGTAATATCATCATTAGGTTTTTCTTCAAACAAATCGTCTTCTAATTCTTCTATTTTATCTCCCATCGCCTCTATAAGGTTAAAATAGTTATCCACCACAGAGTCCATCAGGGCGTATAATAAATAATCTGATCCCATAGACCGAACTCTTCCTTTTCCCAATCGTATACGGTTTCTGATAGAATCAAAAACATCTCCATCTGCTTCTTGAAAAGATATTACATAAGTATTGCCCATTACAAAACTTATATGCTCCATGCATAATTTTTCATCTTTGTCAAAATAAAGCATTTTTAAAACCACAAAAAGGTATTTCTCGTACTCTTCAATTTTTGGTCTTTGGTCTGTATTGGCAATATCTTCTAATATTAAAGGGTGCAGATCATAATGCTCTCCTATTTTTTCAATGGCTTCTGTATGATTAAGCCCATTAATATTAATCCATGTAACAGGTTCTGAATCTGAATACTTAAATGCTTCCTCTATACTATTTAGTTCTTTTTCTTCAAAAAAATCATTATCATAATCAAATACTTCAATATACAAATCCCCAGAAGTTTTATTTCCTGTATATACAACCGTTCCTGGTGCTAAACCAAATTGTTTTTCTGCTGGCGAAGAAGCAGTCTTTTTCATTTTTTGTTTTTCTAAACACACAATGTAGTATAATTAAAATATCTTTACAAAAAACTGTCTTGAAAAAGCAATAATCATGGATAAAATTATCGCAATTTTTGATACTCCTGTTTTTATAAATATAACTTCTGTTTTTTTATTGTTCATTGTTATATACATCACTACCAAAGTTTTGCACAAAGTATTCTTCAAACTGGTTAATGATAATGCCTCCAAGTACAAGCTTAAAAAGATTATTACTTTTTTTGGGTATCTCGTTTTTGTTTTTGGTATTTTATTGATCTTTAACACCAAACTTTCGGGTATTGGTACGGCATTAGGAGTTGCCGGAGCAGGTATTGCCTTTGCATTACAAGAAGTAATAGTAAGTGTAGCCGGATATATTGCTGTTTTTTCTGGTAATTTCTACCATGTAGGAGATAGGGTAAAATTAGGCGGTATTAAAGGAGATGTTATTGATATAGGCATTTTACGAACCACACTAATGGAAATTGGGGATTGGGTAGATGGTGATCTTTATAATGGTAAAATGGTAAGGGTGGCCAATAGTTTTATTTTTAAAGAACCTGTTTATAATTATTCTGGTGATTTTCCATTTTTGTGGGATGAAATATATGTTCCTGTCAAAACTAACGGGGATTATATTTATGCAAAAAAAACTTTTACCCGGATTTTAAATGATGAAGTTGGTGATTTTGCTAATTCTTCTCAAATATCCTGGGATAAAATGATAGGGAAATATAATATTGAAAACGCGAGGGTACAACCAATGATAACAATGGTTTTTGATCAAAACTGGATTACCTTTACATTACGCTATGTTGTAGATTTTAAATCCAGAAGAAGTACAAAATCTGTCCTTTATGATAAAATACTTACTGCTATCAAAAACTCTAATGGAAAAATCGAAGTAGCCTCGTCTGCTTTTGAAATTACGGCTTTTCCTAAAGAACGATTTTAAATATTTAATACCATACCAAAAAAATGCCCAAGACAATACTTATCCGGGCTTTATTTATTTTATAGCTTGTTTATCTTTATTAACGCATTTTTAATTTGATATAAATAAAAAACATCATTTCAATTTTATAACAAATTCAAGTATCATACAAAACATAGTTCTGATAAAACAACACAAATATACACCTCGGGCTTACCTTGTTTACAAACGCAACTCTGCCTATTTGGGACTTTTAGCCTTTGGGGTGTCCATAAAAATGAATTATATTTACGGTTCAAGTCACATACAGCAAATATCAGGCATCTGGCGGTTTGCACAAAAATTGAAAATAAGTACATTTAATAAAAACATAGCGGCCTGTCAGGTCGGGGTTTCAAAAATGGCAAACACCCCATATCCAATACATTGTACATAAGCTAAAAACACCAATGAGTAGTATACCTATATTAAATATACATAAATAATTTTATCAACTTAACTGTCGAAGAAGAAACCATTTTACTTTCTAAAATAGTTTGTAGAAATTATCTAAAAGACCAATACATAGTACAACAAGGAGATATCTGCAAAAATACTAATTTCATTATTTCGGGATGTACAAAAACATTCTATATAGACAAAGAAGGTCAGGAACATATAGTAATGTTCTCTATTGAGGACTGGTGGACATCTGATTTAGGAAGTTTTATAACTCAAACTCCCGCAGATTTTAATGTTCAATGTATAGAAAATACCCAACTTATTCAATTTACCAACGATAATCTTGAAGAACTATATAATCAAATCCCAAAACTCGAACGTCTTTTCAGAAAGATTGTAGAGCGAGCATTTATAGCTTCGCAAAAACGTATTATTAGAAATTTCAGTCTGTCTGCAAAAGAACGTTATCTTATTTTTAAAGATAGTTATCCAAATATTGAGCAACGGGTTCCTCAATATATGATAGCTTCATATCTTGGTATTACTAAAGAGTTTTTAAGTAAAATTAAAAGCCAGGTCATACAAAATCAATAAATCTTAAACTAAATTAACATCATTTCATAATCTACTTTATTTTATGAAATTTTAATGTTTTGGAGATTTGTACTGTAATATTTAAAACTAAAAAAGAGGAATATATTATTAAAAAAAATCAATACGATTAATGACATGATCCTTTAGGGAAAAGCCTTGGAAGCTTTTGACCAATTTTATCACGACGCAAGGTGTTGTATCTATTAAGTCCGGATATCTTTTAATTTTAAAAATGAAAAATTGACCGGAAATAGCTTTATTATAGATATGGCAACTATTACCAATACGGATCCTGAAGGGGAATACAAAGGAAAACTTGAAGGTCATCTAAAATCTGATGATTTTTTTTGGCTAAAAAATTTCCGATAGCAAAATTGAACTTTATTAAAGTTAAATCTGTTGGAAAAAACGCTTATGAAGTAATACCATTTTAACTTTGAAATAGCACTAATAAATTATTTCTTTTTCATCTATTCTTCGTTAAAAAATATAACCGTAACTACAGCTATGCTTGATGCCAGATCAAGTCTGGCACAAGTTTTTTGATGGATTGAAAGATAAAGCGATTTATGACGAATTTGATCTGGTTGTCGATTTAGAGTTCTAATATCCTTATATAAGGGGTTGATACCAGAGGCTTGCCTCAAAAACAAAATATATTTTTCAAAAACATACCCCGTGAGCTTGCTCCGGGGTTATTGATTTACTTGATCGCTTAAACAAAAACCAATAAAGGTTTTTTTTGACAACATTTTTTGTCCTGTAAATTTTAAAGATTAAAAAATAACCCTATTTTTATCCTGTTGCGCAACAAGAACATTAGATAATACCATTTTAACTTTGAAACAGCACTAATAAATTATTTATTTTTCATCTGTTCTTCGTTAAAAAATATAACTGTAACTACAGCTATGCTTGATGCCAGATCAAGTCTGGCACAAGTTTTTTGCCTTGAATACTTAAAAAATAAATTCAATTTCTATACGCACTATTTCAAAGTTAAAATGGTATACGATTATATTTGGCGATAAGGAACACCTACGATTTAATCAATAACGGTAAGGCTTATCTTGCATTTGGTGTTCTAACAATTAAAAAAATAAAAAAATGTCAATTACCACAGAATCCGAACTAATCGGAATGAAAAAAGTTAGCGAAGTTGTTGGAACTACACTCAAACTAATGAGAGAATATGCTAAAGTTGGTATGTCTACTAAAGAATTAGATGAGTATGGAGGAAACATTCTAAAAAGTTATGGGGCAAAATCGGCGCCATACAAAACTTATGGTTTTCCTGGGTATTCTTGTATAAGCATAAATGAAGAAGCTGCCCACGGAATACCATCTGAGAAAAAAATACTAAAAGAAGGGGATTTAATTAATATTGATGTATCAGCAGAACTAAATGGCTTTTGGTCTGACAACGGAGGTTCTTTTGTGCTTGGAAAAGATATTAATAACCATCAACCTCTTGTGGATGCTTCCAAAAATATTTTGCATAAAGCTATTAGCAATATAAAAGGTGGCGTAAAAATAGCTGATATTGGGTATTTGATAGAAACTGAAGCAAAAAAGTATGGGTATAAAGTAATTAAAAACCTGGCTGGACACGGAGTTGGAAAGAGCTTGCATGAAGAGCCAGAAAATATTTTGAATTACAGAGTAAAAAACAATCGAGAAAGGTTTAAAAAAAATACGACCGTAGCAATTGAAACTTTTATTTCAACAAATTCGACTATAGCTATTGATTTAAGTGATGGTTGGACTTTGATCGGTAATAAAGGAGGATATGTAACCCAACATGAACATACAATACTTATAACAGATAACTATCCAATTATTTTAACAAAGTCTAATGGCATTTGGGATTAAAAAAACTACTACAAAATAGCAAGTAGGCTAATAATGGATTTTCTCAAAAAGTCAAATAATATCATTTTAACTTTAAAAAGCGAAACTATTGCCATCGACAGCCCCCTTGTTCGGAAGCGGAACAATAAAAGCTATATTTGATTTTAAATTTGAAAATACTTTGAAGCCTGATAACGATTTTTTCTTGGGAAAGGAAAAATCTACAATAAAACAATCACAAAACAATAGTAAGAACATACAATAACTATCCCTCTACCCTAATCCATGATTTGTTATAAAAACAATTTATTTTTAACCTCTCTACACAAGATTTCTTTATTTGTTAAGATACCAAATCAATATTTTAGTTTTTTTTGAAGTAAAAAAAGAAATTCCATCATCATTATCATAATTTTAAATTAAGTCTATATCTCTATTAGCCAATCTAAAAGGTTTGCGCCTTTTTGTTTATGAATTTCAGGCACTTCTTTATTAATATCCTTTTATCACTTTGTATGTTCTATAATTCAAAATACCTATTAATGAACTAAATAAGTCAGGTTTTCATAAATAAAAACTTGATTTATATTACATTTGTTGTTATTAAAGTTTTGGAAAACAAAAAATAACACGCATTGTCATATCATAACTATTAAACTATTAAAGAATATTATGAATAAAAAAATTGTTGATCGGAATATCAAAACTCAATTTCTTCATAATAAAATTATATAAATCGCGTAACGATTAAATATAAAACGATAAAAATTTACTTTTTATAAAGGTATTTTAACCTCTATTCCATTTTTAATTACTCGTTTTTGATGGAATTTTATTTAATTTATCTGTATATACCCCTAAAAGAAATGAAAAAGAGAATATTTATTTTAATAATTATATTATATAATTGCTCAGATGTATTAGGACAAACAAATGATTTACTGTTAAAGGACAGCGTTTATAAATTATTGGATTCTGTTAATATTTTTAATGGATTGGGAAGATTTAAAGAATCTATTGAATATACAAATAGCGCATTAGAATTATCAAAAACTTTAGGAGATACAGAACTAACCATTAAATCTCAAAGAAAATTAGCAGAAATATACTCCAGAATGGGAGATCCTCAAAAAGGAATCTCTACAATTAAAAAGCTAATAGCCGAAATAGAAAATAGTAATTATAAAAAAGAGTTGGCAGACTTATATTGTTTATTAGCATTGTCCTATAAAGAATTAAAAGAATACGATAATGTAGAATATTACCTGAACATTAGTCTTGAAAAATCTAAAAAAATAAATTATAAAAATGGGCAATGGGTTGTGCTCACCAATTTGGGTATCCTTAATTATAGTAGAAAAAAATACCAGGAAGCAAATGCTTATTTCGAAAACCTAAGCTTGTTACCAGAGGCAGAAAATAAACAAAGTATGTCTTTTCCTTACTTTTTTGCACTTACAAAAATAGAATTAGGAGATTACACCAATGCAAAAATTTACCTAGATAAAGCCTATAAAATTAGCGAAGGCAATATTAATAATTTAAAAGTTATGTGTCTGGCTTATATAAAATTATATAAAAAGCAAAATAATTTGAACGAAGCTATGCTATGGCATGAAAAATATATAGAATATGAAACTAATTATCATGAGATATTAAATAAAAACAAAGAAGAAACCCTTCAACTTAAATATGATCTAGAGATCAAGGATAAGCAAATACAAATAGCAAATAAAGAAAAAGAAATTAGGGAAGGAAAAATAAAAACTTCCAGAATAATAATTTATTTTATTACCTTTTTATTAATTGGATTTTTGTTTACTATTTTTTTTATGCACAAGAGCAAACAAAAAGAAAAATCTCTTAACAATAATCTTAAAGAAAAAAATAAAGAACTTTTGATAGCTAAAGAAAAAGTAGAATTTTTATCTAATATAAAATCTAACTTTTTTTCAATGATAAGTCATGAGTTAAGAACTCCTTTATATACAATTACCGGTATTACAGAACTGTTACTTAGTGATACTACAAATAAAAATAAAAACCAAAAAGGATATTTAGAATCCTTAAAATTTGCCGGAAACCATTTAATATCCCTTATCAATAACATTCTTCAAAATAACAAGATTGAAAAAAAAGAGCTAAAAATACATTGTCAATTCTTCAACTTAAAAGAAATAATCAACAATACCTTAAGTGCTTTTGAATATTATGCAGATAAATCTAATAATAAACTTCATCTTGATTTTGATGATAATATTCCCCCTGTTTTGTATGGAGATGTTATAAAATTATCGCAAGTACTTAATAATCTATTAAGTAATGCTATGAAATTTACTTGTAATGGTAATATATGGATAACCGTAAAGAAAGAAGCTAATAGTAGCAACAGATATTTTTTTAGTGTAAAAGATGATGGAGTAGGAATAAATATTGATAAACAAAAAATCATTCTTGATGATCTAAGTCAGGAATCATTGGATTTTGACGATAAATATGAAGGTTCTGGCTTGGGACTACAAATTTCTAAAAAATTATTAAAAATTTTAGGATCAGAAATTAAGGTTACCAGCCAGTTAAACAAGGGGTCTGAATTTTATTTTACCCTTGATTTTACAGAACATTTTTCTTTCAAAAAAGGCAATAACGATACTGAAAAAGCATCCGAAAATGATTTATTGAATATAGAAGTAGCAGTGATCGATGATAATAAAGTAAATCTTGTTCTAACAAAAAAAATACTGGAAAATAAAGGTATTAAGGTTTCTGTTTTTGAAAATCCCATAAAAGCAATTGATGAGATTAAGAAAAAATCTTTCGGGTTGGTTTTAATGGATATTCACATGCCTCCTATAGATGGGTATGAAGCGACTCAAATAATTAGGGAATTTAATACAGATATTCCAATTATTGCTCTTACTGCATCATCTCTTCAGGATAATAAAGAAAGAGCTATTAATGCCGGAATGAATGATTTTATTAACAAACCTTATGTACAAAAAGAGTTTTTTGAAGTTATTTTGAAATATGTAAAAAATTAATCATTTCATCGGCTAGCCCATCTATTTAATTTTAGTTTTTAAAATATTTTTTACTTTTATTTGTAGTTCGGGTATAACTTCTTTTTTAAACCATTCATTCTTTGCCTGCCAAATATTATTTCTTGGTGAAGGGTGTGGCAAAACAAAAAATTCTGGCAGATATTCTTTATAGCTTTTTACTGTATCGGTTAGTGTTTTTTCTAATCTATTCCCTAAATAATACTCTTGTGCATATTTACCTATTAAAAGGATAAGTTGTACGTTTTCAATTTTAGTTAATAGTTTGTTATGCCATAAAGGAGCACATTCTTTTGTTGGTGGGAGATCTCCTGATTTTCCTTTTCCCGGATAACAAAACCCCATAGGAACAAGGGCTATTTGTTTTGAGTTGTAAAACATTTCTGTATTTACCCCCATCCAGGATCTTAAATTTTCTCCGCTTTTATCATCCCATGGTATACCTGTTCTATGAACTATACTCCCGGGAGCTTGCCCTATAATTACTATTTTACTGGACACCTTTGCAGCAACAATTGGTCTTGGTCCTAGTTCTAATTTTGCGGTACACACATCACATTTGGAAATCGATAATAATAATTCTTGCATGACAAAATGATTTATAATGTTGTTTGAAACAATAAAGGGAACACCTCAACAAATCCGGTCAAGGTGTTCTGCATTAAAAAACCTAGTCAACATACATAAAACCTGTTTTTTATTTTATACCAGACTAAACAGCTTCCGTTTTTTAATTATATGTACTGCTAAGCTTTTTCCAATTATTATCTGCTTTAGAAACCAGTTTTTTATGATCCTTTTCTGCCAACCACAACTGTTGTGCATCTAGTTCTATATTATACAAAAACAGAAAATATTTTCCATCTTTTACAACAAACTTATTAGGGTCTGGTCTAAATTTTGCCCCGGCATATACTCCAAATGCACAGTAACCTCCATATTGTGGTAAATACATATTTGGATTTTTATCAAACTTTGCTTTTTGCTCTTCAGAAGTAAAATAATATACTATTTTATTATATTCTGACTTGTACTCTTTATTTCCCCGTTGTGCAATACCCAAATCCAGGTAAGATACCGGGCTATACCCTTCTAGAGCAATATTACTATTATCTATGTTATTACTTTTTTTGTCTTGCGCGGTTATTGCAAAAGATGTCATTACTAAGCTTACCAAAACTATTCTAATTATTAATGTTTTCATTTTTCTAAAATTTTTAAAATTATTATTCATGTAATAAACCCTACCAAAAAACCATATATACACATTTGGTTCGTTTGGCAATTTGTAGTTCATTTATACCAATTACACTTTGAATTATTAATCTTTTATGCGTTAAAATATTCCTCATGTATCACTTTACCATCTTCATTCCATACCCTCCTGATTATTTCATGCCAGTACACAAAACTATTATCTGTCATCTCAAAATCAAAAGTAAACTCAGAAGCTGAGACATTACCATCTACAATAGTATGATGAAGAGTAATACCATTTACTGTTTTGATAGAGCTGGCAAAGCCTTTCATTTTTTCTACCATTTGTGTTTTGTTTTGGGTAGTAACATTGTTATAATCAGAAGTTTTTGCTTCTTCAGCAAAAAATTGTTTTACAGCATCTACTATTGCTCCTTGAGCCACAATACTGTCCATTTCTGTTACTATTTTTTTTATATCCATTGTTTTTATTTTAAATGATTAAACAAATATTGTTTTGTAATTACATTACAAATTTCTGGATATATCAAGGAAAAGGGGCTACAAAAAAAACGCTAGTTCTTGTACTTTTTATTTTTGAAATGTGAAGGGGTTTCTCCTGTATAATGTTTAAAAAAAATAGAAAAATGGTTAGGTTCCTCAAAACCCAGTTCTTGTGAAATGTCTTTAATACTATTATTTTGAGACAAAAGTGATTTTGAAGTATCAATCATTTTGTATCGGATAAGCTGCCCTAAAGAAACCTGCATCTTATCTTTAACTTTTCTGGAAAGAGCTTTAGGCGAAAGATTCATTTTTGAAGCATAAAATTCTAATGTTCTTTCTTTGGTGTGATACTTTTGAAGTAATTCCATAATATCCTGAGAAAATAAATCTCGGTTTTTGTAATCAAAACCCTCTCTAAATTCAATTGGATTTTTACCTTCATTATCTTTAAAAACTCTGGCAAAATATGCCGGGTCTTTATAGCCCAAATCATAGGCTATTTCTTTGATGCTTTTGTCTGTAAAAGCTATCTCTTTTTTGCTTTCCAATAACTTTTTACCAGACATTAGAGTTTTAAGAGAAATTCCTATTTTATTTTTGATTAATGACAGAACATCATATTCTTTTCTGTCTATCATAGCCGTAAGTTCTTTATTGGTAATATTACCCGAATACTTTTCATCAATTATATCTTTGGCATCAAAAATAACCTGATATTCTTCCTTGTTTGCATGAAATGGGTTTTGACAATACCATTGCCGGACCGAAATATCTATTATATGCCCTATCTCTGTTTGGTTCACAATTTTTTGAAAATCATTAGATGGGTCAAAATCAATGTACCCTATAGATATAAGGTGCTTAAATAATACTCTAAACTCTTTATTTTTGAATACAATTTCATCGGGAAATTCAATTTTTTGTATTAAAAAATCACCTGAAAGGAATTTAATATATTGTCCTTTTTCGAGGTAAATAGCTTTGTCTATACAATTATAATAATTCTTAAAATCTACCTGAATACCTCCTGTACCAGAGGTTATTAAAAAAAGAGTATATTGGTTAATAAAATATACTTTATTTATTTCTGGAGTAAATTGTATCAGCACAACGTTAAGATTGAATTAGTATAGTCGCAAATATCATTGCCTAATAACAATCTTCACTTCATTTTTTTCAAAAAAAAATCACTTAAAATAAATCCATTTTATTTAAGTACAATATTATTTATTTTTTTGATAATGTACTTTATATCTCCAATAAGATACCGCTCCCAAAACTGCCCAAAACAGTACAAAATAATATGCTTCTACAGGAGTAACCGCTCTATCGCCACTAGCATAAGAGTGTAACCCTTTTAGGTAAAAATTTACTCCAAAATAAGTCATCATAATAGATAAAACCGCAAAAACAGACATTAGATTAAAAAACCATCTGCCTCTCAATCCGGGAACCAATCTCATGTGGATTACAAATGCATATATCATAATACTGATTAATGCCCAGGTTTCTTTGGGATCCCATCCCCAATAACGCCCCCAACTTTCATTAGCCCACATACCTCCTAAAAAGTTACCTATGGCAAGCATTACTAATCCAATAGTAAGAGCCATTTCATTAATAACAGTAATTTCTTTAATATTAAGATCCATTCGTTTCTTATTGGATTCTGTAGTCAAGATCATTAATAATAAGGCTAAAATGCCTAATATAGCACCTACAAAAAATGGGCCGTAGCTACCCACTATAATAGATACATGTATTAGTACCCAATAAGAATCTAACACTGGTTGTAAGTTTGCAATAGCAGGATCTGTCCAGTTTTGATGTGCAAAAAACAGAATGATTGCTGCAACAAACGTGGTTGCTGCAATTGTTAAGTTGCTTTTTTTACCAAAGGCTAACCCTATAGCCAAAGTCATCCATGCTACATAAATCATAGACTCGTAGGCATCACTCCAGGGTGCATGCCCAGAAACATACCAACGAACAATCAATCCGGCAGTATGCAGTATAAATAGTAAGATTATCAATCCAATAGCACTGTTAACAATTACTTTTATTATTTTAGAATCTTTAAATATTCTAATAATCACAAAAATCATCATCATCAACCCTATCAAACCATAGTATCGGTATAGGGTTCTAAATATATCATATTTATTTAATGCTATTTCTGCTTTTATTTTTTGGTCTGATGGTAATACTTCACTTCCAAATTTTTTCTGAAAGCTTTTTATACTTTCTACATATTGGTTTGGTTTGCTATAATCCCCTGTTTTTCGAGCCTCTTGTAAAGATTGGCGATAAATAGGTATAATCTGTCGGCTATACACAGAATCCATACCCGTAAACTTAAATTCGTTAAGTTCTGGCATAGAAACCCATTTGTTACTTTCGTCTCCCGGAACTGGAAAAACCCGTAAAATACCTCCTCCCAGAGCTTGGTTAAGAAGGTAAAATTTTTCGTGTGTTTTCAGAAAATCCTTTTCGAAACTACTTGGCGTATTGGTACTACTGGCTCTTTCTAAATAAGGAGCCAATTTATAGGATCCATCGGGTTCTACCAGATCGATTAACGATACTCTTCTTTCTGTTTTAGGAACTCCTAGTATTTTACGAATACTATCATTTTCACGCTGAATCTCGATTATTGGAACACTATACCATATAAACGGATTTTCGACCATAGAAACAAATACCTGATCTGCATTCAAACCTTCGTAAGTATCTTTTTTGCTAAGTTTACGCAACAATTCAGAAGAAAAAGTATTTACTGGTTTCATTCTTCCTCTTTCGTCCTGAATCACAATACTACCAAAATTAGCTGCATGTTCTTTAGGAACAACATTAGCCAGAATAATAGAATCCAGTTTTGCTTTACTTGGCAATGCAGACACATGGTTAGTATGATCTGGTTGATTTTGTGCAAAAGAAAACCCTGATAACAGCAATACCAATATCATGGTTAATGCCTTCTTTTTTTGCTTTATTTTACTTAGCATAGATTCTAAATCTTTAAAACGAGACCCTTTGGTAAAAAGAATAAGTATTAATCCCAGATATAGTAACATATATCCTGCATAGGTAATCCAAGTACCCCAACGATCATGATTTACAGATAAAACTGTCCCTTTTTCATCGGGATCAAAAGAAGCCTGAAAAAATCGATATCCTTTATGATCCAAAACATGATTCATATAAATATCATAAGGCCTGGAAGTATTATTTTCTATAATATCTACCTTACTTTTAAATGATTTATATACATTTTTGGTACCAGGGTATTTTTCTGCAATAAAATCATTTAATTTTAATGCAAAAGGCAATTCCATTTGTTTAGAGCCATAATTAAAGTACATATCCAATCCTGCCAATGAGATTTTGATCATGTCATTACTATATCCTTTCCCTCCCAACAATTTAACCTCTTTGGTTTCTCCATTACTAGAAACATTAAAAATCAAAGCATCTTGCTGTCCTTTATCTTTAATCTCTATAGGAGTAATATCATATTTACCTTTAACTACAGGATCCGGAATCACAAATTGCATTCCTGCTGTTTGGTATAAAGATCTAAGCATTAAAGGTTGTAAACTATCTTTAAAAACTAATCCTTGTAACTGATCTGCCATTCTTAAAAAAGATCCTTCAAAAGGAGATTCTATAAAATATTCCTCATTTTTATATGTGATGTTTATTGCTCCTTTTGTTGGATTATTAAAAGCTATTAAGACATTATGTATATTAGACACCTCTCCTTCTTTAAGAAAATGGTCGTGTCGATCTCCATCGCCTGCTTCTACTACCTTAAGATAATTTTCTCCATCCTCTGCTTCTACCAATCCCATTTCTGCTCCCTGAATATAGTTTTTGTATTCAATAACCACAGGTTGCTTATTATAGTCGGTATCTATGGTAAAACTATTATTTGTAGCTTCGGCTAACTCTAAAGGTTCAGAAATTATTCTGCGACGTGGTTCTCCATCTATTTCTCCGTCTAAAAAAATAGTTAAGTATGTTTTTTCTGAAAGAAAATTAGCGGTAGTTTCTCCCTCTCGAATTGGCATGACTCCTTCATAACTAATATAACGAGTTACAAAAGCCCCAATAATTATTAAAATAAAGGATAAGTGTATTAGTAAAGTAGCCCATTTCTCTTTTTTGTATAACCTGTATCGCACTATATTGCCACAAAAATTAATCGCAAAAAACACCATTATAGCTTCAAACCACCATGTGTTATATACCCAAATTCTTGCTGCTGTTGTGCCATGTGCATCTTCCAAAAATGTGCCCACTCCCATAGAGAATGCAAAAACAATAAATAAAACTGCCATTAATCGTGTGGAGAACAAAATACTCGCTAGCTTATCCTGCATAGTAACTTTTTTTTTTTGCTCGGCAAATTTACTGTTTTTAACAGGATAATATACCATGATCTCTTTTTGATTTACAGGTTTAACAGAAGTTTGTATGTAAAATTAAGTATGATATAGGTTGTTTTCTTTCTCTGTGAACAAAATGTAGAAAATTTCCCGATGATTTTCTTCTCTTTGTGCAAAATGTAGAAAGTTGATGGTAATTTTCTTTTTCTTCTTTCTAAAAATTTATAAAAGCAAATGGTTAAGCTCTAAATAGGAACCTCTAAACCTTCAAGGTATATATCAAAAACCCAGATAGACTATAAATGAAAAATGTATATTTTTAAATTATATAAGGTAACTTCCTTATTTTTGCAAAATGATTAGAGTTGTGATTCTTGGCGCAGGAAATGTGGCTAAACATTTATATAATGCTTTTATTTATCAAAAGCAGGTAGAGGTTATACAATGTTATAACCGTAAAAATTTACAACTGCACCCGGATCAAAAAAGAGAAACTATCATAAAGGATCTTTCATTATTAAAAGAAGCTGATATTTATATTTTGGCAGTTAGCGATGATGCTATCGAGAGAGTTTCTGGCGTACTCCCATTTAAAAACAAATTAGTAGTGCACACCTCTGGTAGTGCTCCTGTACATATAATTAACGATAGAAATAAAAGAGGAGTCTTTTATCCTCTACAAACATTTAGCAAAGATAAAATTGTAGATTTTACAACTATTCCTATTTGTATTGAGGCAGAAAACAAAACGGATTTAGAAATATTACGTAAACTAGCTGTTTCTCTTTCAAAAAAAGTATATGAAATATCTTCTGAGCAGCGAAGTATACTGCATGTTTCTGCAGTTTTTGTAAATAATTTCACTAATTATTTATTTTCGGTAGGAAATGATATCTGTAATGAACATAAAGTTCCGTTTGAAATTCTACATCCTTTAATACAAGAAACAGCTCAAAAAGTAATTGAAATGGATCCTCATAAAGCACAAACCGGACCCGCAATACGAAAAGATGTTAACACAATAGAAAGACACCTAAAAATACTAACCAATACTACACAACAAAATATATATACAACCTTAACAAAGGCTATACAATCTAAATATGGAAAAGAGTTATAAAGAATACTTACAACACATTACTACTTTTATTTTTGATGTAGATGGTGTGCTTACAGACGGTACTGTTATTATTAATACCGATGGCGAATTGTTAAGAACCATGAATATTAAAGACGGGTATGCACTTAAGGCTGCGGTAGAGCAAGGATATAATGTGTGTATCATTTCCGGAGGTAAAAACGAAGGGGTTCGCCAAAGATTAAAAGGATTAGGTATAAAAAACATTTATCTGGGTGCACATCAAAAAGTAGAACAATTAAAAGAGTATTTAGATACACATACTATTAAGCTGGAAAATGTATTGTATATGGGCGATGATATACCAGATCTGCCTGTTATGAAAATGGTAGGATTACCTACTTGTCCGCAAGATGCAGTAGCAGAAGTTAGAGAGATTTCTAAATATATATCCTTTAAAAAAGGAGGTAAAGGATCGGTACGGGATGTTATTGAACAAGTACTTAAAGTACAAGGAAAGTGGATATTGGATTCTGACGCCAAAGCTTAATCTATTCAAATCAAAAAAATGAAATTAGTATTTGCTACCAATAATCTAAATAAAATAAAGGAAGTTCAAGCTATTTTACCTTCCAATATTCAAATAGTAAGTCTTCAAGAAATTGGGTGTAATGAAGATATTCCTGAAACCTCTGCTACGATAGAGGGTAATGCTATACAAAAAGCAACGTATATAAAAGAAAACTATGGCTACGATTGTTTTGCAGATGATACTGGTCTGGAAGTCGAAATATTAGATGGAGAACCAGGGGTTTATTCTGCAAGATATGCGGGAGAAACAAAAGATGCTAATGCAAATATGGACAAGCTTTTAAAAAAGTTAGAAGCTAAAACTAATCGAAACGCCAGATTTAAAACTGTAATAGCTTTAATTATAAATGATGAATTATATACCTTTACTGGCATTTGTTCTGGTAGTATTACCAAAAATAAAAAGGGAAAAGATGGATTTGGATATGATCCTATATTTATGCCAAATGGGTATACAAAAACATTTGCAGAATTACCTCTTGCCGAAAAAAACAAGATTGGTCATCGGGGCAAGGCAATACAACAATTAATCGATTATTTTAAATAATCACTCTGCACCAGGAAAAGCTAACATCTCTCCCATCCCAACAGTAAATAACCAATTACCATAAATTGCATGCTCAACAGACACTAAAGTGGTGGATTTTGTTTTTTGATAGGTATACGCAAACAGCACTCCGCCAATAAAAGTTACTATTTGTACCAAAAAACTCCTTAAAAAAAGGTGAGCTAAAGAAAAAAGAATTGCATTTATAAAAATAAACAGCCATTTATTATTTACCCATTCTCTATAACGTTCAAAAAAAAATGTTCTATAAATAATTTCTTGCGGCCATACCGATAAAAATGTATACACAAAAAGAATGACAATCCATAATCCCGGTTTTTTAATTACAATAGAAAATAACGTATCGGAAGCAATCCAAAAAACGTATACCCCTGTTACTAATGCTATAATAGCAAACTTAATAATTGTTTCTTTCCAAAAAGGTTTCCAATAGTCTTTATCCGGAAAATTTAATTTTAAGAGATCTCTTCTTTTAAGAAAAAACAAAATATAAATAAACCCCAAAATAGTAGGTATGATCTTAAAAAGAAAGTGAGAATCTATTAAAAAACTTATTGGAAGTAATATAAAAAGAAAAAAAAGCTCCAATCCTTTATATAATCTATTTTGCATCGTATTAGTTTTTGACTAATTTCTGCATAAAAAATTAAACACTATCTATTTTAACAAAAAAAGCCTCTTGGGGTGCGAGGCTTAGGGGTTGAAATTAAATTGGGGTAAAAAAAGCTAATTTTAGTTCAATGGGTAATCAATATTGTGATATATTATAATATGTTTTTTTGTATACTTCAAATGTACAACTACGTATTCATAACCTTACTGTACACTATACTAAATAATATATTTTTATCGATAAAACACATATAAATACGACAAAAGCATTAATTAATTAAAATAATTCAATTTTAACTCACAAAAAAAGCCTCTTGGGAGTGAGGCTTTTAAGTTAAAACAATTTTAAAAATCATTTTTTTTGTCCAAAAAAAAGTTACAAAATAAATTAACAATCTCAGAACAAACTCACGAAGTATACTTCTGGAAATATATTCTGTTTTTGAAGCAAATCTCGCAAAAATCAAACCCTCAATGAGGGATAAAACCAAAATTCCAACTTTCTTTTACTTTTTCTTTTCCACAACAAATATAAAATACCTCATAAATTTTATGTTAATATAAATATCTATTAAAAAAATATATTCGACAAAAAACTCAAAAAATCGATAAAAAAACATATATCCTATAAAAATGGTTTTCATGACTTTGTTATCTTCTTTATATCCTAAAGAAATTAACTAAACTCAATAAAGACGTTGCATAGCTTTTATTAATATCGTAACATTACATTTATAAAATTTTGCATTTAATTACCTATGAAAAGTCAAAACATCACGCCTGCACAACCTGAAAACGAAAATATTATTGAAAATAAAGAATTAAACATTTGGGAAGCATTATTACCTGTAATAATCTTGGTTGGAATGTTATTTTATAATGTTAAATATGCTTTTGGTGATGATGCTTTAAGCGGCAGTAACCAGTTTATTTTATTGTTAGGTGCTGCAGTGGCTGCAATAGTTGGTTTCTTTAATAAAGTATCGTATAAACAAATGATGGAAGAAGTTGCCCGAAATGTAAAATCTACAACGGGAGCTTTATTAATCTTATTAATGGTTGGATCTCTTGCCGGAACCTGGTTAATTAGTGGTATTATTCCCACAATGATTTATTATGGTTTACAAATTCTTAATCCTACTATCTTTTTAGCTGCTTGCGTAGTTATTTGTGCAATCATATCTATCGCAACTGGTAGTTCATGGACCACTTCTGCAACAGTTGGTATTGCACTTATAGGGATTGGAGATACTTTAGGAATTTCTTTAGGAATGACGGCAGGAGCTGTTATTTCAGGTGCTTATTTTGGAGATAAAATGTCTCCGCTATCTGATACTACAAATCTTGCTCCGGCAATGGCAGGTGGAGAATTGTTTTCGCATATAAAATATATGACCTATACTACAGTACCAACCATTATTGTTACTTTGCTCTTTTTTACAATTATAGGCTTTACTATAGATACTACTGGAGCCCCGCAGATAAGCGAGCAATTAAATGCTATTGATAGTGCGTTTAATATTTCTCCCTGGCTTTTTATTGTTCCTGTTTTGGTAATTGGGCTTATTATAAAAAAAACACCTCCATTAATCGCACTACTGGCAGGAACACTTCTTGGTGGTATTGCTGCTATCATAGCACAACCCGAGGTTGTTATAAAAATTGCAGAAAGCACAGAATTAACTTTCAATTCGGCATACATTGGTGTTATGAAAGCAATGACGGTAAATACTGCTGTAGAAACCACAAATGCACAACTCAATGAATTATTTTCTTCGGGTGGCATGTCTGGTATGTTGGGTACTATCTGGCTTATTGTATGTGCAATGGTTTTTGGAGGTGTTATGGATGCAATAGGAGCACTTGCCAGAATTAGTAAAGCCTTATTAAGCTTATTCGACTCTGTTTTTGGGCTTTTTGCCAGTACTGTGGTTAGTTGTCTGGCTTTGAATGTAACTGCATCTGATCAATATCTTGCAATTGTTGTTCCTGGCAGAATGTATGCAAAAGCGTTTAGAGACAAAGGATTGGCTCCAGAAAACCTTAGCCGTACTCTTGAGGATTCAGGAACGGTTACTTCTGTTTTAGTCCCATGGAATACTTGTGGCGCATACCAAAGTGGTGTACTTGGAGTGCCTGTAGCTGATTATGCAGTATATGCTGTATTTAATTGGTTAAGTCCTTTTGTTACCTTGATTTTTGCTGCATTTAAAATAAAAATAAAACAATTAGCCCAAAACTAATTGTTACCAAAAAATTATAAAAAGTAAAAGCATATAAACTAACCTTTATATGCTTTTACTTTTTCATGTATAGTAGCAAAAACTTGTATAAACACGTAAACCCAGAACTAATTAAATTCGGATTATACATCAAAACAAATAAACATATAGAATTCTGTTCGTTATCCAATAAAAAAGATATCAAGCCCTTATTATTTACGGATTATTTTATGAATTTTTGAACCTTAACATAAACTTAATAATTATGAAAACAGTTCAAAAAACAATTCGTTTTAAGATGATTCCAATACTAGTTGGAACCGTATTTTTTTTTCATTCTTGCTCTACAGAAGAATTTTCTGATGAAGTATCTGTAGATACCTCATCCGTAGATATAGGTCCGGATCAAGCAGTCCCCAACAGTTATATTGTTCTTTTTAAAGAGGATGGTAAATTAAAAAGCAATAAACAAAAAGTAAGTCAAAAAGCATCTGGTATCTTATCCCAGTACAAAATTGCTTCTAACAAAATGAAATTCGTTTATGAAACTGCAATTCAAGGATTTAGCATAAATGATATTACAGAAAAAGAAGCCGAATTATTAAAGAGCGATCCAAATGTTCTTGCAGTAGAGCCTAACTACATCGAGAAATTAGATGTTACTGTAGAACAAGGAGATATGCCACCGGCAAACTCTAACAAAGCAACAACAGAAGGCTATTTTGAAAGTACCGGAGATTATGTAGACTGGGGAGTTGTAAGAGTTGGAGGATATACTTATTCTACGGATAAAAGAGCCTGGATTTTGGATAGTGGTGTATATGCACATCCAGATCTTAACATTGATTATGATAATAGTACCACTTTTGTAGATAAAAACTGGGGAGATAGAAATGGGCATGGTACACATGTTGCAGGGATAATAGGTGCCATGCATAATGGAGATGGTATTGTTGGAGTTGCTCCCGGAGCTAAAATTGTTGCCGTAAAAGTTTTAAATGATGAAGGAGTAGGATCGCAAGCAGAAATTATTGCAGGAATAAACTATGTTGCTAAAAATGCCAAATATGGTGATGTATGGAACTATAGTATAGGTTCTAAAAAAAGAAAAATAAATGTAGCTTATGAGACTGCTATTCAAAACCTTGCCAAAGTAACATTTGGTGCTATGGCGGCTGGTAATCAAAATGATGATGTACAATACTACTCTCCACAAAGAGAATTTATAACAAGTGCATGGGTAGTTGGTAACATGACTTCTTCTGATGCTGCCGCATCAGATTCAAATTATGGAGATAATGTACATGCATGGGCTCCGGGAACAGGAATTTGGTCTTGTGGTATAGGAGGAACAGAATTTGCAAAGAAATCTGGTACTTCTATGGCTTCGCCTTATGTTGCAGGTGTACTACTTGTTAGAGGTGATGGAAAAATAATTACCGACGGTACTGTTTCTAAAGGAGGATATAGCGCTTCTATAGCAGTTGTAAAAAAGTAAAACACCCTAAATTATTTATTACATAAAAGAAATTTCTGTAAATAACACTACTTATAAAGACTTTTCGAAAAAAATAGTGTTAAGAAATAATTTTAACCATCAAAATAAATAATCATAAAAGTACAAATTTGGTTATTTGTGTAACTACTAAAGGCTGCTTGATATTGAATCAAGCAGCCTTTTTTATCTATCTCCCAATTAATTATCAGATACAATCTCCAAAAAAAATATCAAAAAGGTTGTATTTTGTATTTATAGATTATACCATTTTAAGGCGAACTGCGATCTTATGTATACCGAAATGTAAATATTAATTATTATAGAATATTGTTCTATATTTTTAAAGCAAAATAATATTTTAATCCTTGGCAAAGATGTTATTTTCTAGGCTATACTTAATGAACAAGGTATGCTTTAATAAGTATACCTAGCACTAATCCAAAGGTGCGATTATCTCGAATTTATTGAGCTATTTTACTGTTTTTATAAAAAAAACAGACTTCTGATTCTATAATTTGTCTTTACTTTATTAATTTAAAAACTCTACGTTTTTTATGAACCAATACATTATCTAAATAAAAAATAAGAGATAATTTAGCTTTTCTGTAATTACAAAAGGCTGTTTGAAATTGTATCAAACAGCCTTTTTTGATTACTCTAATCAAATAGGTAATCCTTAACTAAACAAACTAATTTTTTACAGTAGAGTTAACCACCAAACTAGAAACCATTTTTACTTTATTGGCTACAGTTGCATAATTTGGAGAAAACTGAACAACTTGATCTGCTATTTCTTTAAATTGCTCTTCGGTACCATTTCCTTCTACAGTAAAGCAATACTCTACCGTATCATATCCTACAGGAGAGGTTTCATTTATACCCAGAAACCCTTGTAAATCTAATGTTGATTTTATTTCTAAAGAAACCCCTTCTAGCTCTATTCCTTTTATAGATGCCATAGCAACAAAAGTAACCATCATACATCCAGAAAGACCTCCTAACAGATAACATTGCGGAGTTGGAGCTGAATGTTCTCCTAATAACTGATTTGGCTCATCGATTATAAATGAAAAATCATGAGGGATTTTTTCATCTCCTAATTGCAAAGCTTTAGTATCTACCCCTACTTTTGTACCCCCTAACCAAGTTGCCTTAATACCGCCAGAATACATTCCGTTTTTTGAATCCTGCTCTACCGTGTTTTTATAAGCTCCCAGAGCTTCTAAATTAATTCCGTTAATCATAATGATAAATTTTAAGTTGTTATTATTTTAATTTAAGTATCCGTTTTCTATTAATTGTTTTTGTACATCTATATAAGTATTTGCATACAGCTCGTCTACTTCTTCCATAGATAAGAAAGTCTTAGAAAACCCTTCTTTTTCCGGATCTATCATAAGCTTAACAGCTTGTAAAAAATGTTTTATCAGTTCTTTTGGATTTTCATTACCTACCGATATTCTCATTGTTGTTTTATGAATACCTGCATCTAATAAAGCCTCTTTGTTCAATTCTGAATGAGATGTAAATGCAGGACAAAGAAGAGTTGTGTTAATTTGACCTAAACTTACCTGAAGACCAAATGCAGGAGCTAAACTGTCAAAGAATTTTTTAAAGGATTGATCTGATAATTTTGCATTTTCAAAATCAATAGTAAACAATGGTGCTGCTAATTGGTATTTGCTTATTTTTTTCATAATGGCATTGTTATGATTATTTTCTAATCCGCTACAATGCACGGTAATATCCGGGTTAGAATCAAAAAACTTAGCTAGCACTAATGTATTTACACATTTTTGCATCATTCTTAAGCTTAATGTTTTCATACCAGACAATACTTCAAAAGCTGTATCAGAATCTAAAAAGGCACCTTTTATATAGTATACGTTCCAGAACAAAGTTTCATCCCACTTTATTCCGTTTGATTCTTCTCCTTTAGGTAAAAACATTAAATCATTTTTACCAATAATACCTCCCGCAATTGCATTACCAGATCCTGTTATATCTTTGGTATAACTATGGAATAAATAATCTGGTCTGCATTGTTCGTCTTCTTGCTGTAATGGTTTTATTAAAAATGGCGTTGCTACCGTGCCATCCAGCATAACAGTTGCCCCATTTTGCTTAGAAAATTTACAAATAGCAGGTACATCCAGCATATACCCGTGTGGATTACATGGGGATTCAATATAGACGTGTAATTTTTTACCAGAAGAAAGTAACTCTTTATATTCTTGTTTAGCATTTTCCATAACTGGTTGAAATTCTTCTAAAGAATATCCATCAAACCAAACTACATGGATTGCAAATTTGTTTTTTTTAGCAAAAAAGTCTTCAATTAATTGATATGCTCCTCCATATATATTACGAGAAACTATTAAAATGTCTCCATGATTTAGCGTATTACTTAACAATGCATCAATAGCTGCCATACCACTATTAAAATTCCAGGCTGTATATTGATCTGCATATTTTCCTGCTTCTATATGCACTATATGGGTTGCCAAAGCCATAGAAGTAGGATTCAATAATCTTGAGTATATATGATGTATAGATTCTTTACCATTAAAAGCATCATCTACCCATTCTGTACAAGAATAATCATAAGTTGAAGTACGAGTAATTACCGGGGTTGCTGAAAATAAAGCGGCTATATTATTAAATAAAGGATGTGGACCTTTAGCCTGTAAAGACTCATCTGACTGCCCTAAAGATTGGTATGTTTTACTTAATGGGTTTTGTAGTGTTTCCAGCACTTTTGCTATTTGAAAAGACAAAAAGCGTTTTGCATTAAAATAAGCTACTTTTTCTCCTTCATCAAGCTTACTAATAGTCTCGGTAGTAATATTCCATAATTTTGTAATATCATCTTGTGCGTTATAAATATCTTTGGTTGCATTTTTTAATGCTTTACCATAGTCACTATTTTTATCTATGCAAAAGTGTTCTAATTGCTCGTTAGCTAATTGTTCTACTGTAGTACATGTAGATGTTTTTCTTTTTGGGGATAGTACTTTGGCTACATCCATGTTTACATTGTCTTTTGTCGCTTTATCTTTTACGATGATCTCTGCGTTTTCTATAGTATTCATATTTATATTTATTAAAGGTTAAAACATGCAATTTTAGTTGTGGTCATTTCTCGTATAGCAGATTTCACTCCTTCTCTGCCTATTCCGCTTTGTTTAATTCCTCCAAAGGGCATCATATCGATTCGGTAATCTGAGGAGTCGTTGACCATTACACCCCCACATTGCAGCTCGTTAATTGCTTTAAAAGCGACTTCTATTGAATTTGTAAAAATCCCGGCATGTAATCCATAAACAGAATCATTACTTGCACTTATTGCCTGATCTAAAGAAGATATTTTAGACAAAGTAGCAACAGGTCCAAATATTTCTTGTTTTCCGTTTAGAGAATGATTAAAGTATCCTTCAAGAATTGTTGGCTGATAGGTATTCCCTATACGTTTACCACCACATAAGATTTTGTATCCTGCTTGCTTTAATTCTTTGACCGAGTTATCTATAGTATTAATAGCCCCATTGGTTATTATGGGCCCCATCTCTGTTTCCGGGTCTTCCGGGTCTCCAATTTTTATAGCATTTGCATACGCTATAATTTTTTCTTTAAAAGATTCGTATATGGATTCGTGGATATACATACGTTTCACTCCTACACAGTTTTGACCGGCAGCCCATGTCATGCCACCAATACAATTTTTAGAAACAGCATCCACATCTACATCCTCCATAACAATTACCGGGGAACTGGACCCTAGCTCCATCGCTACTTTTTTTATTCCGGCAGCTTTTATTATTGCCTCACCAGATTTTGTGCCCCCCGTAAAACTTATCATATTAACTCGTGGGTCTGTAATCAAAATATCCCCATAGTTGTTAGCAGATCCTGTTATTATATTAAGAATATGGAAGGGCAAACCTGCTTCCAAAAACAATTCCCCCAATTTTATTGCAGAAACAGGTGTATAATCTGATGGTTTAAGTATAATTGCATTTCCTGAAGCTATTGCCGGACCTAGTTTATGTGCTACCAAATTAAGAGGATCATTAAACGGAGTTATTGCTGTAATGATACCTACAGGATCATGTACATAGTATCCAACTCGTGATGCACCTCCTGCAAAAGCATCAAAAGGAACTGTTTCTCCTGTAAGTCTCTTTGCTTCTTCACTACATAGAGTTAATGTGTTTATACATCTTTCTACTTCTTTATCTGCTTCTGTTTTGGTTTTAACTCCTTCGCTTACAATCACTTTAGAAAATTCTTCTTTTCTCTCTTTTAACAAAAAAACTACTTTAGCAATAATTTCACTTCTTTGGTATGCAGATAAGCTTTTAGAAATTATTTTTCCTTTTTCGGCAGACTTTAAAGCCTCATCCACATTACTTCTGTCTGCACAAGAAATTTTATATATTTCTTTTCCTGAATAGGGATTTAATACCGGCATTTGTATTTCACTTTCTACCCACTTTTCTCCTATCAGCATTTTTAAAGTGTCTATCTTATCTAATGTTTCTATCATCCTTTAATTTTTTTAATTACAGAAAGCATATCAGAGAACACAGAATAACCCGTCTCTAGTTTTCCTGCACCCGGACCTGTAATCATGATTTTTCCCAGATATGTGGTAGAGATTTCTATTGCATTGGTAACTCCATCTACATTAGATAATGCATCTTCTTGCCCTAAAGCTTCTGGCTGTACTTTTGCTTCTATTGTATTTCCTGATTTTTTTAAACTACCAATAAGGCGAATATTTTTCCCTTCTTTTTTAGCCGTATCTAATTCTTTCATAGAAATAGTGTCTATTCCTATTGTAGGAATAGTATTGAAACCGAGATCTACTCCAAAAATTTTATGAGAGAGTATAGCTACTTTTCCTCTGGCATCATAACCTTTTACATCATTAGTAGGATCTGCTTCTGCATATCCTTTTTGCTGTGCTACACTTAGTGCATTTTCAAAAGATTCTCCTTTAGCCATTTTAGACAGAATATAATTACTGGTACCATTAAGAATCCCTCTAATTTCCAGAATATCATCTCCTGCCAAACATTCTTCTATCAACGAAAAAGTTGGGGTACCACTCAATACCGTTCCTTCATATCGCAACGAAACATTGTTTTGTATAGCTAACTTATTTAATTCGGTGTAATGTAATGCAACTGGTCCTTTGTTTGTAGTAACTACATGTTTCCCGTTTGATAATGCATTTTTAATAAAAGTATAAGCAGGATCACCAGTTTTATAGTCGCTATAGCTTGCTTCAATAATAAGATCTATATCTTCTATTTTAGATAATGAATCTTCATCTTTTAAGGAATTATCATTAATATTTTCTTCTTTATCTAATTTTTGCAAGAGTATATTAATATCTATTCCTTTAGGATTATACATATTTCCTTTCTTGATATCTTTTATAGCGACTACTTTGATATCTGTTTCAAATTCTTGAGAAACCCAGTTTGTTTTTTCCTGTAGGATTTCCAAAAAACCTCTGCTAACGGTTCCTAATCCTATTATACCTATATTCATTTTAGAATTACATTTTATAAGTTCATGAACAAAATTCCTTATATTTGTAAAAAAATTGAATTATATTCATATTTAATTTTGTTAAATACGAAGTATATTCTAAAAAAATAAGTTTTATGAAGCTAGACCAGAAGGATATTCAGATTTTGAAATTATTACAAAATAATGCTCGGTTATCCAATAAAGAGCTAGCTGCAGAACTGGATATAGCTCCATCTACCTGCCATGAAAGGTTAAAAAGATTAACCAGAGAAGGTTTTTTTAAATCATTTAATGCGGATCTTAACTTAAAGAAATTAGGTATTAATGTACAAGTAATAGTATCTGTTCGTTTAAACAAACATGAAAGAGAAGTTATAAATTCTTTTATAAAAAGAACAAGAACTTTGAAAGGGGTCATAAAATTTTATCACATGGCTGGAGACACTGATTTTATGATTCATATAGGGGTAAAAGATTCTGAAGACCTTAGATCTTTTATATTAGATAAGCTGGCAAATTTTAGCTATATAGATCATATAGAAACCGCTATGATTTTTTATGATGAATGTGTTTGTAATCTTTCGGTATTTGAATCTGAGGCTTTAGAATAAAATGGCTCTAGTTGATAGTTATGATAATATACATTTAATTGATTTTAAGATGTTTATATTACCCTAAATCCTTTCCTTCCGGGAAGGGTTGGGGATGGGATATGCTGAGTTTTGATAAAATTATCAATGCTATTATAAACTAAAACCAATAAAATTTATTTGAAATTTACTTATCGATTATGGAAACTGGTTTTTTATTATTATCAATGGCAACAAATTTGAAATGCCCAGAGACTGCTATTTCCCGATCATAGCTATACATATCTTCTTTATAAATATCTACTTTTACCAAACAACTGGTTTTACCTACCTCGACTACTTTTGCCACTAACTCTATTATAGTACCCTGCGGAATTGGTTTTTCAAAATCAATTTTATCTGTAGATATCGTAACTACTTTTTTTCTACTAAATCGTGTTGCGCATATAAAAGAAACCTCGTCCATAAGCTGTAAAGCGGTGCCTCCAAACAATGTATCATAATGATTGGTTGTATTTGGAAAAACTGCTTTAAATATTCTTGTTTCGGATTTTTCAATTAATTCTTTTATAGTATTCATACAATAACGGTATAGTTTTTTTTTATCTTGTTACCCGGCAAAGGTAAATGTTATCCCATTATATTTGTATTTCAATAAAAAAAACTTTAGATGGATATTTTAGAAAGTTTACGTTGGCGTTATGCAACCAAAAAATTTGACAATAAAAGGATTCTTTCCCAAGAAAAAATAAATACCATTACAGAGGCATTTAACCTAACTGCTACTTCTTATGGGCTACAGCCATTAAAATTGGTGGTTATAAAAGATAAAGCTTTACAAAAAGAACTTACAGCGCATTCCTGGAACCAGCAACAGGTTGCCAATGCTTCTCATTTATTAGTTTTTTGTATAGAAAAAAATGTTGGTGAGCAGTACATAAACGAGTATTTTAATAATGTGAAGACAACCCGAAATACGCCTGACGAAATATTGGATCCTTTTAAACAGCAATTAGTCTCTTCTTTTAAAAATAAATCGCCCGAAGAAATTTATAATTGGGCTACAAAACAAGCGTATTTAGCTATGGGAAACATTCTTACTATATGTGCTATTGAAGAAATAGACTCTTGCCCAATGGAAGGTTTTATACCAGAAAAGTATGATGAAATACTATGTCTTAATGATTATGGACTAGCATCTGTATTGGTATTACCTGTTGGTTACAGGGCTAAAGATGATATGTTTTCTGAATTTAAAAAAGTAAGACGTTCTATTGATGACACGATTATTACTATATAAACTTTTTTGTTTATTATAATTGTTTGTGCTTAAAAAATTCTAAAACATAGATCTCTATATCAAAAGTCTTTTCGGTATTTTTGCTAAAAATAATTTTCAATTTAACACACTATAGATATGCCAGGATTTGAGTTATTTGGTGCAGAAGAAAAAAAAGAAGTCCAAGATGTCTTGGATAATGGAGTCCTAATGCGATATGGGTTTGACCCCATGAGAAATGGTCATCACAAAGCACTAGAATTAGAAAGAGATCTTGCCAACAGAATGCAAACCAAATATGCTCAAGTAGTATCTAGTGGGACCGCTGCTTTAACCGTTGCTTTGGCTTGTGCCGAAATTGGAGCCGGAGACGAAGTTATTATGCCTACATTTACATTTGTTGCCAGTTTTGAAGCTATCCTGTCTGTTGGAGCTATCCCTGTTTTATGTGATATTGATGACACCCTTACTCTGGATCCGGAAGCTGTAAAAAAAGCTATAACAAAAAATACCAAAGCTATTATGCCTGTACACATGTGTGGATCCATGGCAGACCTTAAAGCTTTAAAATCTATTTGTGATGCACACAACCTTATTTTATTAGAAGATGCTTGCCAGGCTATAGGTGCCATGTATGATGGTAAACCTTTAGGTAGCTATGGGGATCTGGGTTGTTTTTCTTTTGATTATGTTAAAACAGTTACCTGTGGTGAAGGAGGAGGAGTAATAACTAATTCTGAAAAATATGCAGAGCGGGCACACCAATATCAAGATCATGGTCACGACCATACAGGTAATGATCGTGGTGCAGAAAGACACCCTTTTTTGGGATATAACTACAGAATATCCGAATTAAATGCTGCGGTGGGGATTGCTCAATTAAGAAAATTAGATACCATTATTGCTATTCAAGAAAAAAACTACACTTTTCTTAGAAATGCGCTACAGTCAATTCCCGAAGTTACTTTTAGAAGAGTACCAGAAACAGGCGTAGAAAGCTATGCTTTTTTAAACATATTTTTGCCAGATGAAAACCTAGCCAGAAAAACGCATAAGGCTCTGGGAGAACATGGAGTAGATGCTTGTTTTTATTGGTTTGATAATAATTGGCATTACTATAAAAAATGGGAACACCTTTTGGAGCAAAAATCTTTAGGAAAACTGTCTGAGGAAATACAAGTGGGATTACAAAAAAACAAAACCTCTTTTGATGCCAGTGATGTATGGATGGGGCGTACTATATCCTGCCTGATTAAAGTAAGTTGGACTGAAGAGCAATTAAAAGAAAGAGCTACAAAAATGGTAAATGCTATAAAAAGTATAGTATAACAATACAATAGAGAGAATATGTAGAATATTAATATTCTACATATTCTACTATCTCTAATCCATATCCTATCATACCTACACGTTTTTGCTGTACGCTATTAGATACAAGTCGTAATTTATGAATATTTATATCATGTAATATCTGAGCACCAATACCAAAATCTTTAGTATCCATAACTATATTTGGAGCTTTCATTACTTCTTTTCCATTTTGGATTTCTTTTAAAGCACTTAAACGCCCTAAAAGATTAAGAGACTGGCTTTCCTGATTAATAAAAATTATAGCACCTTTTCCTTCTGTATTAATGCGTTTAAACATTGCATCTAAACGTTTATCTGCGTTATTTGTCAGAGTTCCCAGAATATCATTATTAAACAGTGTAGAGTTTATTCTGGTTAGTACAGGTTCATTTTCTTTCCAGGTACCTTGTGTTAAAGCTATATGAATTTGATTATTGGTTGTTTGCTTATATGCTCTAAGCCTATAATTCCCAAAACGGGTAACAATGTTAAAATCTTCCTTTTTTTCGATTAGAGAGTCATGTTGCATACGATATGCTACCAAATCTTCTATAGATATTAATTTAAGGTCAAATTTCTTTGCTACCTCTACCAACTGTGGTAAACGTGCCATGGTACCATCCTCATTTAATATTTCTACCAAAATCCCTGCTGGTTTTAACCCTGCTAATCTTGCCAGATCTACAGCTGCTTCTGTATGTCCTGTACGTCTTAAGACCCCTCCATTTTTTGCTTTAAGCGGAAAAATGTGCCCTGGTCTTCCCAAATCATGAGGCTTTGTACTATCTTGAACCAATGCATTAATAGTCTTAGATCTATCATGAACAGAAATCCCTGTAGTACATCCATGACCTATTAAATCTACAGATACGGTAAATTGAGTTTCATGTAAAACTGTATTGTTTTGAACCATCATATCAAGTTCCAGTTCTTCGCAACGATCACTGGTAAGCGGAGCACATATTAAACCACGACCATGTGTTGCCATAAAATTGATCATTTCTGGAGTAACTTTTTCTGCAGCTGCAATAAAATCCCCTTCATTTTCGCGATCTTCATCATCTACTACAATAATTACCTTTCCTTGCCGAATATCTTCAATAGCTTCCTGAATGGTATTCAACTTAATTTTATTTTTAGTTTCGGTAATCTGCGACATACGTTTTGTTCTTGAAATTATTACTGGCAAAGATATTTAAAAAGAAATCTATTTTTTAGGTTTGGAAGATCGTTTTGCAAAGATTTTCTTTATTGGTTGTATAATAGCATCCAGATTAAAAATCCCCTGATCTGTAGTTGCCCTGTGGGTTAAGAATATACTTAAAGGAAATATTACAAATGTAGAAAGCCAAGAACCTACAAATGGAGGTACCCCTCCTTCTTCTGCGCTATTTTTGGCAAAAATCCCTATAAAATGATAGGTTAAAAATAGTACTACTCCAATAACAATTGGCAATCCTAATCCTCCTTTTCGAATTATAGCTCCTAATGGAGCACCTACAAAAAACAGTAATATACAAGAAATCCCCAAGGCGTATTTATCATGCAATGACATTTCGTATTTATTGAGTGCTCTTTTTTTGAAATCCTGATCGCTTTTTGTATTATCTAATCTTCTTAAAACACCATCTGTATTAGACGATGCTATCTCATAAATTTGTATTTTTTTGGGTATATCAAAATAATTTTCCAACACCAATGTATCGTTGGCTGTTTTTTGAACAGTGTCTACTTTAATATTTCTATTTATCCCTTCAAATCCAATCCTTCTGTCTATTTCAAATCTCATATTTTTGAGATCTGTATTGACTTGTTCTGACAGAGAGTCTATTTCATTTTTTAATTCATTAACATTAAGCATGTTATATCCTTTGCTATATTGTTGTTCATCCATATCCACATTATCCAGGGATGACAAATCTATGTTAAGAACATATTGTTTAAATTGTGCTTTTGCAAAAGGTAGTTTTTTTCTTTTTTGAGGAGAGTTTTGATGGATTTCGTCATAATAATTACCATCATTGAGTATTAGTGTAACCAAATTAGAATTAATATTTCCTCTTAGCTCCCCATCCATAGCTTTTATAACCGTAAAATTACCTGGTCTTACTCCTTTTTTGTGAATAATAATGTCTCGAAGAAACTCATCATTATCCCCATATTTTTCTGCTACTTTTATATTTATATCCCCAAGATCATTAAATTGATTTGGCGTAATTACCATTGCAGGTTTTACTTTTACTATATTTCTTCGAAGGTTAATAAATCTTTTTTCTGAGGATGGAATTACTGTATTTGAAAACAAAAATGCACCAATACCAAGAAAAAACATAAAAACAGATAATGTTCTCATGGCTCTTTGCAAGGATATCCCCGAAGATTTCATTGCTGCAAATTCGTAGTTCTCTGCAAAGTTTCCAAAAATCATGATCGATGTCAATAAAATAGTAAGGGGCAGGATCATTGGTATCAATCTGGGGGTTGCAAATGTCAAAAATTTTATTATTACAGAAAAATCGAGGTCTTTTCCTGCAAGTTCTGATATAAACAACCAAATTGTCTGTAATAACAGAATAAACATTATTATAATAAAGAGTGGAAAAAATGTCTTTATAAAAGTGGTTAAAATATATCTATCAAGGATTTTCACAAGTTTTGTATTTTCTAATAATCAAAAGTAAAAGTATAAATAAATTTAAAAACTAAAGAACATGTGCAAAAAAACACCTGTTCTTTAGTTTTTAAATCTCATATTTTTTTTACTTCTAGTCTAATCGGTTTATATAGTAACTGCTATACTTTGATTCGTCAAATACAAACAATGTTTTAGAAATGGGTTGATCTGTTTTAAAACTATTTACAGTAATGGTAACATTGGTACCATTGTTTTGTTTTTGAATCATTTTGTATATATGCTTTGTTTGCTTATCAATACCAAGCAATATTTCTTCTAAATCACTTTTTGAATCTATTGGTATTAATTTTATATATTGAATTTTTCTTCCTTGTACGTTCTGCTCTATATCCATTTTATACGTATATCCATCTTCATAAAAAGTTAACATTTTTGAAGGGGTTACACTTGCTCCATCTTCTTCATTTAAAGTAGAAATATTTATTTCTTCATCTTCGGGAATAATAACATGCAGTTTTTTGCCATCATACATCTGTTCTGTCCCCATTAAATTAAGAAGATATTTATTGCCTTGTAAAGTTACTTCTCCTCTGGTTTCCTGATCTACGTTTTCTACTGGATTATTAAGTGAATATTTGAAGTTTATTACAATATTATTGTAGCTTTTGACTTTTTTAGAAACTTCATCCAACAAACCTTTGGCACTCTGTGCCTGTATTGCAGTTATACCTAATACAAACAGTAAAAGCGTTATTTTTTTTATCATTTTTACAGTACTTCTTTAACTTATTAAATTTATATATAGCTATAACTCATTATCCAAAAACTGTTTAAGCGATGTTAAATCAGTTATCAAAACCTGCCTAGCTTTACTACCTTCAAAAGGCCCTACAATTCCTGCTGCTTCTAATTGGTCTATTAATCTACCAGCTCGATTATACCCTAATTTTAATTTTCTTTGCAATAAGGATGCCGATCCTTGTTGTGCTGTCACAATTACTTCTGCTGCTTCAGCAAAAAGTTTATCTCTATCTCCTTTTTCTATATCAAGACTTGTGCCACTTTCTTCTCCTTCGTATTCTGGTAAAAGATGAGCGTCCGGATATCCTTTTTGGCTACCTATATATTCTGTTATTCGTTCTACTTCGGGAGTGTCTACAAACGCGCATTGTATTCTTACTATATCATTTCCCTGGGTAAACAACATATCTCCCCTACCAATTAGCTGGTCTGCTCCACCGGTATCCAAAATAGTACGCGAATCTATCTTTGAAGTTACCCTGAATGCAATTCTGGCAGGAAAATTAGCTTTAATCATACCTGTTATTACATTAACCGACGGTCGTTGTGTGGCTATAATTAAATGTATCCCAATAGCCCTTGCCAATTGTGCCAGTCTTGCTATTGGGGTTTCAACCTCTTTGCCTGCAGTCATTATCAAATCTGCAAACTCGTCTACTACAAGTACAATATAGGGTAAAAACCTATGCCCGTTTTCTGGATTTAATTTTCTTGCCTTAAATTTTTCATTATACTCTTTTATATTTCTAACCATTGCTAGTTTTAACAGATCATAACGAGTATCCATTTCTATACACAACGAATTTAGTGTATTAATCACTTTATTATTATCCGTTATTATGGCCTCTTCAGTATCCGGTAATTTTGCCAAATAGTGACGTTCTATTTTATTGAATAAAGTAAGTTCTACTTTTTTGGGATCTACCAGAACAAACTTAACCTCTGCCGGATGTTTTTTGTATAGTAAGGAAGTGAGTATTGCGTTAAGTCCTACAGATTTACCCTGACCTGTAGCTCCTGCCATAAGAAGGTGAGGCATTTTGGCTAAATCTACTACAAAAGTTTCGTTAGAAATAGTTTTACCCAAAGATAATGGCAATGCCATTTCTGCATTTTGAAACCTTGAAGATGCAATTACAGATCTCATTGACACAATGGTTGCATTTTTATTGGGGACTTCTATACCAATGGTTCCTTTGCCCGGGATTGGTGCTATGATCCTGATTCCCAAAGCCGATAGTGATAATGCTATATCGTCTTCCAGATTTTTTATTTTAGAAATCCGAATCCCCGCTTCGGGCACAATTTCATACAGTGTTACGGTGGGTCCTACAGTTGCCTTTATTTGGGCTATTTCGATCTTATAGTTCTTAAGGGTTTCAACGATACGGTTTTTATTTTCTTCTAACTCTCCCTGATCTATTGTTATCCCTCCTTTATTTGCTGAATAATCTTTTAAAAGGCTTATCGCAGGGAATTTATAATTTCCTAATTCTAATTTAGGATCAAATTCACCAAAATCTTTTACCAATTTTGCACTTAAATTTTCTACCTCTTCTTCCTCGATAGTGGCCTTCACTTCCATTTCAATATCTTCAGGATTCACTTCAGATTTTATAATGATTTTTTCAGGGATTTCATTATTTCTGTCTCTATTATCCGGATTGCTATATATATCGTTAATAGTTGGATTTAAAGTAATTTCTCCTGTATTAGCGTCTTGTTTAAGAGGTTGTTTTGGCTTTTCTTCTTTTATACCATAGTTTGGATCTACACCTGCTTTTGTACCTGATTTTGAATTGTTCTGATCCAAAACCGAATTTGTTGGATCATTATCTGGCTGCGAGGTCGTTTGGTAATCTTTTACGATATCTTTTTGTGTTGCTTTTAAAGAGTCATATAATTTTTCGGGAGTATATCTTAGTCTTACCACAATATACACTATTGCAAAAAATGCCAGTACCAAAACCGTACCTATAAAACCGATATAATCTCTTAAAAAATCATTGATTTCGTACCCTATGATACCTGCTAATAGTCCTCCGTCTTTTTCTACAAAGCCCAATACTACAGATATCCACAGCATTACCAAAATCCCCCAAAACCAAAAACCAAATAATCGTTTTCTACTAAGATCAAAAAACAAATATATTCCTGTTAAAGAAGTTAATACAGGAATAACTAATGCCGAAACACCAAACCCTTTGAATATAAAGAAATGACTTACTCCTGCTCCAAATTTACTTAACCAGTTTTTTGGCGAAGAAGTTCTATTATAAAATTGAGACACTTCGCTTTGATCTATTTTCCAGTTAAAGAAAAAAGATATAAAAGCAAAAAACAATCCTATTCCTAAAAAGAACAAAAAACTACCAAGAACAACTTTTTGTTGCCTTGATAGTCTAAATTTTTCTTTTAATGGTGTTTCAGCTTTTGTTGTTGTTTTCTTTTTTGTGTTTACCTTTTTCTTGGTCATTTTTTGGGTATCTTATCGCAAAAATACGAATATCTATATTGGAACGTAAAAATGCCTAAAAAATTTTCTAAATGAAATATGGTATATAAATTAACAAACCTATAGCTACGGCTGTAATAGCTGCAATAAAAACAGCTCCTGCGGCTATATCTTTTATAAGACCTATTTTATTATGAAAATCAGGATGAATAAAATCGGCTATTGCTTCAATTGCGGTATTGACTCCTTCTATACTCATTACCAAACCTATAGCAAATAACTGTAAAATCCACTCTGTAGAAGTAATATTAAAATAAAAGCCAAGAGCAGTAACAAGTATGGCTATTCCAAATTGTACTTGTATGCTGGGTTCTGTTTTTAACAATAACAAAGCACCTTTAAGTGCATACCCGCCACCTTTTAATCTGCCGACAATAAATTCTGAAACTTTACTCATTCGGTTTTAAGACAATATATCTAATGCTGCAGAATAATTTGGTTCTTGTACTATTTCTGGCACTTGTTCTGTATAAAGTACTTTTCCGTTTTCATCAAGAACGATAACTGCTCTGGAGTGTAATCCTTGTAGTGGTCCATCTATAATTTCTAATCCATAGTTTTTACCAAACTCTCCTGTTTTAAAATCAGAATGATTTATTACATTCTCTAATCCTTCTGCACCGCAAAAACGATCCTGTGCAAATGGTAAATCCTTCGAAATACACAAAACTTTAGTATTAGACAAGTTACTAGCTTCTTTATTAAATGCTCTTACAGAAGCTGCACAAATACCTGTATCTACAGATGGAAAAACATTTAAAACAACTCTTGTTCCTTTATAATCTGATAGTTTAGATGTAGATAAATCTGTGTTAACCAATTCAAAATCTGGTGCATTTTGCCCTACTTCTGGTAAAGTACCATTGGTATGAATAGGATTTCCTTTAATTGTTATTGAAGCCATAATAAATGATTGTTTTTTTTTGTGAATTAAAATTAGTGAGTTTTTATTATATTATTGTCTTATTTTATAAAACATTAAGGTTAAAAAACTTTAAACGTTCTAAAAATAAATTAATTATCGATAGAGCCCAAAACTCTTTTCATAAAGCTATTTAACGCTTCTTTTTTTGGCACCCCTTCCTTTATCAACTTATCCACTTCTAGCGCACCATACATATTAGATATTAATTCTCCTATAACATCTAATTCTTCATCTTTTAAAGATGGGATCTCTGTCAAAGCTTCTAACGTTTCAATAGTTTCTACTACAAAGTCTTCATCATTTTCTTCGATAAAATTTGTAAGATGTTTAATTACCGGTAACTTCATCTACTAGTTCTTTAAGAATATCAAATTTATTGGTTTGAATCTGGTTTACAAAAGCTCCATTTTTGAATGTCGCAAATGTGGGTAAGTTATCTACTGTTGCCATTTTTCTGGACTCTGGATATTTTTCGGCATCTACAACAACAAAAGTAGCATTATTGTTTTCTCCAGCAAGTTTTTTAAATTTTGGCTTCATTATTCTACAATTACCACACCATGTAGCAGAATATTGTACTATTACCGTATCATTTTTATTCACGACCTCAAAAAGGTTGTCTGCCGATAATTCTTGTAACATATTAAGTATAAATTAAGAAAGGTTAAACAAAATTTCTTCGAAGAAATTCTTCGAAGAAATTTTATCATACTTATTAATTAGTTTGCTGCCAGATATGAAGCTACTCCATCTCTGTTTGCATTCATTGCTTCTTTTCCTTGCTCCCAGTTAGCAGGGCAAACTTCTCCATTTTTTTGAACATGTGTATAAGCATCAATCAATCTCAAAAATTCTGCTACATTTCGACCTACAGGCATATGATTGATTCCTTCATGAAAAACTGTTCCTTCTTCGTCTATCAAATAAGTAGCTCTATAAGTTACATTATCACCTTCAACAGTTACAACACCAGTTTCTTCGTTATACACTTCATTGGTGATATCCAGAATACCTAAAGTACTAGAAAGATTTCGATTAGAATCTGCAAGAATTGGATATGTTACCCCTTCTATTCCTCCGTTATCTTTAGATGTATTTAACCAGGCAAAATGAACTTCTGGTGTATCGCAAGAAGCCCCTATAACGATTGTGTTCCTTTTTTCGAACTCGCTCAATGCTTTTTGAAAAGCATGTAATTCTGTTGGGCAAACAAATGTAAAATCTTTTGGGTACCAAAATAATAATACTTTTTTGTTTTTGCTTTTAGCTTCTTCTAGTATATTAAGCTTAAAAGTATCTCCCATATCGTTCATTGCATCAACGTCTAAGTTTGGAAATTTTTTACCTACAAATGCCATGTTTTTGTTTTTAAATTGATTATTGATTATTTTTACGCTACAAATATACATCTACTTAAAGAACATTTATAGCTACACAATTTTAATTATTTATATCTGAATAGTTTTTTCTAATTATTAAACATTTCTTGTAATCCTGCTTTTATTCCTACAAAAAAAAATAAAAACCTACAAAAACTACGGATAAATTGCACTTTTCTTACGGTGAATTGCACTATCTTCAATCTATTTTTGTATTTTCGCCCTATAAATAACTAAGAATTATTGATCGTTGAAAAACTTTATTCAACATATAATCATCTTATTTTTAATAGGTTTTACTCTAACTGTACAATCTCAGACTTCTTTAATTTCTGATAGCATTCAAGGTTATATTGAAAGGGCTGAAAAATTACAGGAAGAATATAAGTATGAGCAATCTTTAGAAATAGCAAAAGCCGCACTTCAAAATGCGCAATATAACAATGACGACAAAAGTCTTGGATATATTTACAATATTATTGCTAAGAATTATGAAATTAGCGAAGATGACAATAAAGCCCGCAATAATTATAGAAGAGCATTAGTTTATGCACAAAGTTCTAAAAGCAAAATATTAGAAACTGACCTTTATAATAATCTTGCCAGAGTATATACCAAAAACAATTTAACCCGAAAAAAAGGGGTTGATTATTACAAAAAATCGTATGAATTTGCTTTAAAACTTGAAGACACATCCAGGATGATACGCCCATTGTTAAATCTTGGGGAGTATTATATTTCCAGAAATGACTTTGATAGCTCGTACGAGTATCTGGCTCCGGCAAGAAAACTTATTGGCAACCAAGACAATAATCTTGTTAAAACAAAATTGAATGGTCTTTTAGGCAAATATTACCTAAGTGTCCGAAAATTTGAAAAAGCCGAAGAGTATACTAATGAAGCAATATCTTATGCAATTGGGGAAACCAAAAACAAAAAGAACAATGACGAGGTAATTTCTACCTATTATGAAGAATTAGCATCTGCCTACGAAACAAAAGCAGAACTTTATAGTAAACAAGATGATTATAAAAAAGCATTTGGTTTTCAAAAAAAACAATTTCAGAATATTCTAAAATCGAAAGATTATAAAAAACTAAAAGAATTAAGAAGAGAAAACATTAAGTATGAAGTGGATATTTTGGAAAAAAGAGCCAAAAAAGCCGAATCAGAAAAAAAAGAAAGTGAATCTGAATTATTAAAGTGGCGAATTAGCATAATTCTTGGTATTATTTTAATTCTTATCTCTTTGGCCTTTCTTATAAGTTCTTACAAAAACAATTTGCAAAAAAAACGGCTCAATAACGACCTAATAGATAAGAACAAAGAATTAATAAGTGCCAAAGAAACGGCAGAACAAGTTTCAACTTTAAAATCTCAATTTATATCTACTGTAAGTCACGAACTTAGAACTCCTTTATACGGAGTAATAGGGTTAACCTCTTTATTAATGGAAAACCCCGACAAAAAGAAAACCAATGAATATCTGGAGTCTTTAAAATTTTCTGGTGATTATTTGTTAGCTTTAATAAACGATGTTTTACAATTAAGCAAGATAGAAACTAACGAAGTGAAATTAGAAAAAGTTTCTTTTGATATTAACACATTAATAGAAGGAATAGTTAACTCATTGCACACCAAACAAAAAAGCAATAATAACAATGTGCATATTGATATTGACAAAAGGATAAACACTACTTTGCTTGGGGATTCTGTAAGGCTTTCGCAAATACTAATAAATTTAATTGGTAATGCCCTTAAGTTTACAAAAAATGGAAATATTTGGATTACCGTAAAATGTTTAGATATTAAAGAGGAAAGTTATTTATTACGTTTTACAATAAAAGATGATGGTATAGGAATACCACAAAATAAACAACAAACAATCTTTGACAACTTTGCGCAAGTTAAAAACGAAAACCAAGAATATGAAGGCACTGGTCTTGGGCTTGCCATAGTAAAAAAACTCATCCATCTTCATGACAGCGAAATCCACATTGTAAGCAAAGAACAGAAAGGTTCTGAGTTTTACTTTGATCTTTTTTATGAAAAAGCTATCAAAGAACAGGGAATCTCTTTAAAAACAGGAGAAAACATGAGCATAGGAACAAGCAATTTTAATGTGCTTATTGTTGATGATAACAAAATAAATCAAATTGTTACCCAAAATATCTTAAAGAAAAAAGGATATACTTGCAGTATTGCAAACAATGGCATGGATGCCATCAAAATGATAAAAAATGAAAAATTTGATTTAGCATTAATGGATATTAATATGCCAGAAATGAATGGGCTGGAAGCTACAAAAGTTATACGAACATTTAATACCAGTATCCCTGTTATAGCTTTGACTGCTGTTGAAGAAGGTGAAATACGAAATCAGGCCTTAGCTGTTGGCATGAACGATGTTATAATCAAACCTTATGATACCCAACAATTTTTTCAAACAATCATGAAGAATATTTCTAAGGTAAAAATGACTTAAAAAGAGTGCCTTAAAAAAACCAATACCAAACACTCCTGATATTAATTTGTTAAATCTTATCTGATATCTCTTGAATATGTTAATTTAGATGCAAAACTTTAAAATTAGCACCAAATATGAGCACAAAAGATATAGGGTTTAATACTATTTGCACTCACACAGGAGAGATTAAAGACGAGCAATTTAAAGGCGCTATATCACCTATATACCTATCAACTTCGTATGCATTTGAAGGTGTAGAAACAAAAAGATACCCAAGATACTTTAACACTCCCAATCAAGAAGCTTTATGTAAAAAAATAGCAATGCTGGAAAAAGGAGAATCTTCTTTGATTTTTGGTAGTGGTATGGCAGCAATAAGCACTACTTTATTTGCTTTTTTACAAAAAGGAGATCATATAGTTTTACAACGCACTCTGTATGGTGGTACCGCTAATTTGGTAAATGAAGAGTTCACAAAACATGGTATAGAATTTTCCTATGTAAACTCTCAAACAATAGACGGTTTTGAAGAAAAAATACAATCTAACACCAAGGTTATTTATATAGAAACCCCTTCTAACCCATTACTTACTATTACAGATATTAAAGCAATAGGAGAATTAGCAAAGCAAAAAGGGATTACAACCATAATAGACAATACTTTTGCTTCTCCTGTAAATCAAAACCCTATTGCATTAGGGATAGATATCGTACTGCATTCTGCCACAAAATACCTTGGCGGACACAGTGATATTTTAGCAGGAGCCGTTATTTCTAATGAAAAAAATATAAATCAAATTTTTCAAGTAGCTAAAAATTTTGGAGGCAGTTTAAGTGATTTTACAGTATGGATGCTAGAAAGAAGTATAAAAACTTTAGGTATTCGAGTAAAACAGCAAAATAAGAATGCTATCAAGCTTGCAAAATGGCTAGAGAAACATGAAGACATTGCAGCAGTTTATTACCCAGGTTTAAAATCTCATCCTGATTATGGGATTGCAAAAAAACAAATGAAAGGTTTTGGAGGTATTTTATCTTTTGAATTAAAAAAAGAATTAAATGCCAGTAATTTTCAAAAAGAATTAAAACTAATCAAAAGTTCTATGAGTCTTGCCGGAGTAGAAAGCACAATCCTATCCCCCACCCTTACCTCGCATGCGCTGTTAACAAAAGAAGAACGTAATTTGCAAGGAATAAAAGACGGATTGCTTCGACTTAGTGTGGGTATTGAAGAAAAAGAAGATTTAATACAAGATATCCAACAGGCAATAGAAAAAACAAAAAACCAGAAATAAAATAAGCTATAAATATTTTGGCTTATAGTATAAATTAAAAAGCAATAATATATAAATGAAATTAGACATTTTAGCTATAGGTGCTCACCCCGATGATGTAGAATTAGGCTGTTCGGGAACTATAGCCAAAGAAATAGAAAATGGTAAAAAAGCAGGTATATTAGACTTAACCAGAGGAGAATTAGGTACACGAGGCACCCCAGAGATCAGAGATCAGGAAGCAAAAGATGCATCTAAAATCCTGGGGGTTTCTATTCGTGAAAACCTAAGTTTTAAAGACGGTTTTTTTACTAACGACAAAAAACATCAATTAGAAATTATAAAAATATTAAGAAAATACAAACCCGAAATAGTTCTGTGCAACGCTATTACCGATAGACATATCGATCATGGCAAAGGAAGCAAACTGGCTAGTGATTCTTGTTTTTTATCTGGTTTACAAAAAATTGAAACCTATATAGATGGTATAGCCCAAAACCCCTGGAGACCAAAAAATGTATACCATTATATTCAATGGAAAAATATCGAACCAGATTTTGTAGTAGATATAAGTAATCATATCGATAAAAAAATAGATAGTGTAAAAGCATATACCTCTCAGTTTTATAATGCCGAAAGCAAAGAACCTGTTACCCCAATATCCAGTAAAAACTTTTTAGACAGTATTAAGTACAGGGCTGCGGATCTTGGAAGAATAATTGGTGTGCAGTATGCTGAAGGCTATACTGTAGAGCGCTATGTAGCAGTGGATTCCATTTTTAATTTAATTTAATTTAAAAAAAGTTTTGTTTGTATTAAGAAAAGTTTTATTTTTGCAGCCGAAATTACATGGTGGTTGTAGCTCAGTTGGTTAGAGCATTGGTTTGTGGTACCAAGGGTCGCGGGTTCGAATCCCGTCTTCCACCCCAAAATTAAAGGATTACAAGATAACTTGTAATCCTTTTTTATATTTAACAGATATCTGTATACCTTCTTAAATCTCCTCAGGTTACTATATTTTCAAGCAAATATTTTGTTTAACTTAAAGAGTGAGTTTTTTTTACTCTATACTTATAAGTAAAAACATATCAATCAATAGCAATGCTATCCCAAAATTTGCTTTCTTTTTTATCTGAGCCAAAACAATTCGATCCCCTTTTATAGTGATTTCATTTAAGATTGGTATAATTACGAAATTTATCATAAAAAAAGCCCTTAAAGGGCTCTTGAATCTTTAAATACGAAAAAAGGGGTTATTCTCCTTCTTTTATACCATCAACCTTAATTCTTTCTATCCTATTAGCTACTTCCCAAGCTGTATAAAAAACTAACTTTGCCCTCTTTGCCATTAAGTCATAAACAATCTTATCTGGTGTATCTGTAGGTTTATGATAATCCTCATGTACCCCGTTAAAATAAAATATTATAGGAATATTATGTTTTGCAAAATTGTAATGATCGCTTCTAAAATAAAATCTATTAGGATCATTTTTTTCATTATAGGTGTAATCTAAATCTAATTTAGTATATTTTTTATTGGCAGCTTCACTAATATCATGTAATTCTGAACTCAACCTGTCACTCCCTATTAAGTATATGTAGTTTCTTTTGGTTTCCTCATCATGTTTTTCGTCAACTCTTCCTATCATATCAATATTAAGGTCTGTTACCGTATTTTCTAAAGGAAAAACAGGATTCTCTGTATAAAACTTAGACCCATACAGACCTTTTTCTTCACCTGTAACATGTAAAAATAAAATAGATCGTTTAGGACCAACACCATCTTTTTTAGCTTGTTTAAAAGCACTTGCAATCTCCAAAAGGCTTACAGTCCCCGAACCATCATCATCTGCCCCATTATATATATTTCCTTTTTCGTCTACTCCTACATGATCATAATGTGCAGAAAGCACAACTATTTCATTTGGTTTTTCGGTTCCTTCGATAAATGCTAAAACATTTTCTGAAGATTTAATACCTCCTCTAAAATAGCTTTCCGGAATTTCTTGATAGTAATCATCCCCTCCAAAAGGAGATGGTATTCCCATTTTTTTATATTGGGTCTTTAAATATTCTGCGGCTTTTTTTTGTCCGGCTTCTCCTGTATCGCGCCCTTCAAAATCATCTCCTGCAAATACGTACAAATAATCTTTTAATTCTTTTGCCGTAATACTTTCTGCATACGTAACTGCAACTGACCCTGTATTTATATCGGATGTTGAATCTGTTTTTGATGGATTTGTTGTAGGGTTTTGAGAAGTTCCACAACAACACATTATAAATGAAGTAACTAAAACTAAAATATTTTTCATGTAATTCTTTAATTAATAGCGCACAATATAATCATTTCATCGCATATTTTTTAAAGCTCTTTTCTTCTTTCAAAAAAATACTTAAAATATTTTATGTTTTTTCTTTTTAGATTTAAAAAAGGTATTATATTTGCACCCGCATTCAAGGAATACTTGATGAGATCAAACACTGGAGAAATGGCAGAGTGGTCGAATGCGGCAGTCTTGAAAACTGTTGAGGGTCACACCTCCGGGGGTTCGAATCCCTCTTTCTCCGCTGAAATTTATTCAATTTCCACCAAAGTCCTGTAAACATAATGTTTACAGGACTTTTTAGTTTCTACAAAACATCAAAAAGTGTATTAAAAACCATTCTGTTGGAGACCTATTAGGTGACCTTTTTTAAACCTTAATTAGAATCAAGACCAAACGTTGTGTTTATGCAAATATTCTGGTTAATCAAAACAAGAAGAGTTTTTCGTTTTTAACTCCTCTGGGATATCTATTTTCTCTTCAAAATATAAATGAAGTATTTTATCTTTGGTAGTGTTAGCCGCCAAATCAAAATGGGCAACCAGTAATTCAGGTAATACAAACTTAAGTAAATCTTCGTTCAAATTTTATATTTAAAATCTTATTATAGACTTTGTTAAAACAATTTTTTCTTTTTTATTATTAACTATGAATTAGCGATTAAATTCATTTAGTTTTTTCATTTATTACCTGATTACTAACAATTATTACTTAGCACTCATAGATTCTATTCAGTTCTATAATCTTTGTAAGAATGGAAAAGATTTGGTTTATCAAAAAATGGCTTAATTATATTATCAATATAACAACCTCGTTTTTTATCTTCATAGGATTCTTAATCATTTCCGATTATAAATACCTCCTAGTTTTTGTTGGGGTTAGTATCTTTACCGTAAATAAAATATATCCTTTGTATTGTAAAAATTATATAAAGCATAGTAGTGACTATATATGTATAAAATTAAATCAACCAAAAATTTATAAGATCCATTTTAAAGATATTGAGTTTGTCCATTTTAAACACTTATATTTTACAATTACAAAATTTAATGGAGATAGATTTATTTTTAATATACAAATGTTCTCTAAGCGAGATATTTCTATACTAAAAAATATTTTAATTAAGTAGTATCTGTTATTCGAAGCCTAAAAAGTTTAGAAGTAATGACGCGAGATATATAAAATCAGGGGCTATTGTATAAAACAAATTAAAATAATAGACTAATACAATTTTTTCATAACTTTTCTTTAAACCAGCAATAAGTTGTCAAATTCAATTTCTGAATATAACTTTTTAAGTTCCGAATAAGTGGCTACTTTCTTTTCATTAAAGTTTATTATATTCGATTTTCCAATCTTTTCAATATTCTTAGCAAAGACATTTAAATGATTATCAAAATTATACAAGTATAATCTTAAATAAGAAATTTCATTATTATTAATTCCCGTTACACTTTTGAGTTTAGACATCATAGCTAAATGTAATTATAAAGTTAAAATTCGATTTAAAAGCAACTTCATTATGAATCAATTACCAATGCGGTAATAAATGGTCTATCCATAAAATAAGCGGGAATAATTTTATTTGTTTTTATCGAATTTTAATATTAGAAATACACCTTTCTAAAAGCTAATATGGATTATTTGTTTTTCTTAAAATATGCTGTTTAATCTACATGCACATATTAATAGTTTAACGAAATATTAACACGTAGGTGGTATTTTAGTCGATTCATTTTTTAATACTTTTGACCTTTATTTTATACCCCAAAACATTTATATTTCCTTAGGGCATGCTTTCATCCCAAAAGGATATACCTTAACATGAAAGAATTATTTTTATTTTTAGCCTACTTCGGTCTTATATTAAGTATTTTATATTCTCTAATAACATTATTATTAAATAAATTTAAGTCGATTTCTAAAATCTTAATGTTATTTTGTGTACTTGCTTGTACTATACCTCTTTTTTTTTGGACATTTTTTCAAGGGTCTTTACCTTTAAAAAATCAAGCACATCTTTGGGTAATTAGTTTTCCTTTCTTTTTTTTTGCCGGATCACTTCTATATTTATATGTAAAATCAGTTTTAAGAAATACAAAAGTGTTTAATAAATGGGAATTAATGCATCTAATACCTGTATTAATTCATTTTATTGAACTTACGCCATTTTATTTACTTCCATCTAAAGCTAAAAAAGAATCCCTCTCTTTGTACATATTACATCCAGAAAAAACATCGGAAATGTCTATCTTTTTGTTTTCTATGAATACTCATCTTTATTTTAAAGGTGTATTTTGGATGTTTTATTTATTTATAACATTTCGCTTATTATTTACATTCAAAAAAGAAAACGCATCGTGGATTACAAAAAATACCCATATTTGGTTTTGGGTTATTAGACTTACCGTTATAAACGCATCAAGCCTGCTTTTATATATTATTGGTTTTATTTTTATTGATAGTTTTATTTTAACGAAAGCCTTAGCTTTACCAAATTTATTTCTTGTTTTAGCCTCAGTAATTGTTCTTATGTTCAGCCCTAAAGTATTATATGGATATAAGTCTCATATTCCTTCTAAAAAGATCTCAAAACTTAAAAGTTTTGAGCTTACATCAGTAAAAATTGAAGAGTATAAGAAAAAAATTGAACTGTTGATTAATGATAAAAATGTTTACCTTATAAAAAATTATTCTATAAAAGACATGTCTAACGACCTAGATATACCTGTCCATCATTTGTCTATTGTAATAAATAATGAATTATCCACAAACTATGCTAGCTATATTAATAAATGCCGTATAAACTATATCATAGAACACAGATACGATAAGGAATGGATTAATTTCTCGTATGAGGGCATGGCGAAAGAAGCTGGTTTTAATTCTAGAAATTCGTTTTATAAAGCATTTAAAAAAGCAACAGGATTAACTCCCTCAAAATATTTTGAAAATGAAAAAAAGTATAAAATATAGAAACGCTTATTCTTATCATTAAAGGATTATAAAAAATGTTTTACTTTTTTATAATTTCTGGTCTCGTCCTAAGGACGAACACGACTTGCTACTTTTTAGAGGGGTAACTGTAATAATATTGATATAATTGTTTTTTTTATCCCAAATTGCGCATTAGAAAAAAATGGTTAGATTTAAGAGTTAAACCTCTAACGCTGAGCATTAAAAAAATCTAGTTATGAAATTTGATTTATCCTTTACCAATCAACAAATTACACCTTGGGGTGATATAGTTTTTTTTAAGTAAATGATGGATAAAATGGAATTTAGAACTCATTTAGAGACTTGTGCAAACTTGCCCACGCAAAATTCTAATCGTGGTTATAAAGTTTCTACCATTTTAGAGTCTTTCCTTACCAGTATTTGGTTCGGTGCTAATCGGTTTTACATACTGAGATCACTCGATCGGATAATGCTTTGGGAAATATTTTTGATTAGAAACAAACCCCGGATCAAGACGCTTATAAAAGATATTTTAAGAAGTTTACCCCGTCCATCAACCAAAATGTATCTAAGTACTTTTTCACTTGTTTTTTTCAAAATATCAATATAGAGCATTTTACCCTTGATATTGATTCTACTATAATGACACGTTATGGCTCTCAACTGGAGGCAAAGAAGGGTTGTATCAAATATACTTTGAATTTTCTCAATAAATTTATATCTTTTGGCTATGGCAAAAAGAATTGATATTCAGATAAAAGAGAGCGAATTAGGTTTACTCAAATTACAAAACAAACAATCTACTATTCTGAAAAAGAGCAGGGTAAAAGCATTATTGCTGATTAAACAAGGTAAAGTGATGTATACCCGCGATCTTTCCCAAAAGCTTAAATATGAACGTAAAACAATCTACAACTGGCTCAAAACATATAAAATCAAAGGTTTAGAAGGTCTAGTTACGGTAAATAGTGGAGGGAACAATACTCGATTAATAAATGAAATTACTAAATCTGCCTTATCTAAAAAATTAGCAGATCCCAATATTACTATCACTAGTTATGTAGAATTATTAGAATGGGTTCAATCCAATTACCAGCCCAAGATCACTTATGCTACTTTATATAAACATTGTAGGGTACATCATCGAAGTAAATTAAAGATCACATCATAAAAAAGATGATAAGGCAGTAGAAGCCTTTAAAAAAACTACCTGATCTGTTTCATAAAATTAGAATAAATAAAAATAAATTTACTAGTGTAAATATCTATTTTCAGGATGAAAGTAGATTTGGCTTGATGACCAAACAAAAAAAAGTCCTTGTCAGTAAAGGGGTTAAGCCTGTATTAAAGTACCAACATTCTTATCGCTACCTATGGCTTTGGAGATGTTTTTCCCCCATAACAGGAGCTACTTTCTATTAGGAAACCCCTGTTGTTTCCAATGATATCTTTGAAGAGTTTTTACGAGCCTTTAGCAGCCAGAATCCTAAAGAGCTTAAACTACTTATTATTGATAATGCAGGATTTCATGCCTGCAAAAATATTGAAATCCCTGAAAATATTGTTTTGATAAGAATACCACCATATACCCCTGAGCTTAATCCAGCAGAGAAAGTATGGCAATGGATGAAAAACAGAGTGGCAATGAAATTTTTCCCTTCAATAGAAAGATTACAACAGAAAATCACACTAATGGTAAACCAACTAACCCCTAAACTAATTAAATCAATCACAGGATATGAATTATATACAAATTTATTTTATGAAAATTTTTAAAGCCTAAATGGTATTATAACCCAAAGAAAAGAGGCAGGGTATCTCGCCATCCACTAATTGCTTTTGTAGGAGAGCTACGTATGGTGGCTAACTTTTGATTGTGTAGTGGTAATTCAAACAGCGCCAATAACTTTATGAGCTTTTTAGCGGACACGCTTTATATCTTTGGTCATAAAAAGGTAGGATTGGTTCGTTTAGATTCGGGATTTTGCCAAAAGAATGTCTTTGACTATTTGGAACAACAACTCAACTACATTGTAGCTGCTAGATTTTTGCATCCTATTCAACGTTTGATAGATAAACAACAATCTTGGATAGTTATAGATGATGGTATCGAAATATGTAGCAAAACCTATCAGGCTGAATCTGGGGATAAAGCTAGACGGATTGTTATTGTTAGGCAAAAGATAAAGAAAAGACCTAACGCATCGGGTAAGACTTTAAACCTCTTCCCAGAGGATGAACTCCATAGAAACTATCGCTATTCCGCCTAAATAATCAATCAAACCTACAGTGCAACAGATGTTTGGCGAAACTATCGTGGCAGGGCAAATTGTGAAAATAGAATCAAAGAACTCAAACAAGATTTTGAAGCAGATAACTTCTGTTTAAAATATTTTTGGGCTACAGAAGCAACCTTGATTTTTGTGATGATAGCTTACAATCTGATGAGTCTCTTTAGACTTTTTATATTACAGGAAAAAACACAGAAAACCCTATCCACATTGAGATATAAAGTCTTTGCTGTTGGGGCATACTTTCAAAAATCCAAAGACACCATAAAACTTAAAGTAGCACTGCATAAAAAACGAAGAAAATGGTTTTTAGGAATTTGGGATTATGATAACTCTTTCTTCCTTCTAAGTGTTTTTTATATAGAAAAGCATCTAACACTTTAACAAAAATTAGCTCTTTAATCTAATAAACTTATGAAAATCCTCTTGTCTTCTTTTAGCTATAGGAATTGTAACTCTATTGACTAGTTCACAATAAGCTCCTTCTTTTTTAATAATGCTTTCTAAATACATTATATTTATAATATATCTATGGTGTATTCTATAAAAGAAGTTTTTGTTTAAAAGCTTTTCATACTTACCTAAATTCTTACTTGACACAATTTTTTTATCTTTGGCCAGGAAAAAAGTAGTATATTTTCCGTCGGCCATACAAAAAAGAATATCTTTCATTTCAATAAAGTTAACTTTATCCACAGAAGGTATTGCTAAAAAATCAAAACTATTTTCACTATCTTCATTATTATTGGTCTTATTTATAAAGTTTATTACTTTGTTGATTGACAAAATCACATTTTCATCTCTATATGGTTTTAGAATAAAGTCAATCGCATTCTTTTGAAAAGCATTAATAGCAAAATCTCTTTCTGAAGAAGTAATTATTACCGAAACCCCATCTAACGTAAATAAATCTAAAAAATCAAAAACTATTAAGTCTCCAAACATAACATCAAAGATCACAATATTAGGTTTATTGTTTAACACCTCCAAAACACCTTCACCTATAGATAAAGAATAACTGATTTTCTTAATATTTTTAAAATGTTTTAATATAAGTTTTTTTAAAGTTAAAATACTTGTTAGACTATCGTCTATTATTGTAATACTATAATTCTCCATTTTTTTTGAGTCGAGGTCTTTTTAAATTATCATTAATACTTTAAGTGCATAAAAAAGTAATTATGTAGTTAATTAACTACATGTTTTATTATTCAATAATTAAGCTTTTAAACTTATCTCTTTACACAAATCGTAGAATAAAACCTCATTTTATTCTTTAACAAAAATATAAGACACATCTGCTTTTCTCTGAGTATATGAGAAGATAACAGTCTTTATTTACAAAAGAGGACAAGTTTAACCTTAATTTTAAGGTTCTAAGATGATAAATTAATAACCACCCGTTGTGCATTTAGGTTATGTTAATTTTTAGGCTATTGATATTTCAAACTTATTGATATACTAAATAATTGTCATTGCTGTTATTTTTGACAATATTCGGTTTTTTAACCCATCGAAATATTTTGCATATTTCCTTCTGATCATAAATTGATCGCAGAGTTGAAAAAACAATGTTTCAATACATTTTCTTGATTTTCTGAATATATAAGGTTGTTCTTTAATTAATTTGACTTTTCTTATAGAAGCTTCAAGTCTAATGTTACAACTCTCAAATAGATTTAGATAAGTATCCCTCTGTCTCCTAGTAATAAACAATCCCTTAATTGATATTGTATGTCCTTTAAATAGTTGATGTCGTGTATAAAATCCGGACTAATGTCCAAGCTTTCTACTCTCTGCAAGGAACAAACAGCATGAAGTTTACAGCTTTAATAATGAATCGATTAACTGGTACAATATCCTTTTTCAAGTAAGCTATAATCTTGTTCTTTACATATTTTACTTCTAGCGCTTCTGGATAATTTACAGACTTCTTAAAGGCATGCTGTCAATAATATAGCCCATGTTGAGTATCATTCAATCTGCCTGCTATTTTTTTGCAAAGCGATTCTCGAAAACAAAACAATTTTCGTTTTCTTCTATGGTAGACACTTCGTTCTATTCTATTAGCTAAAGCTGAAGGTAAAATTCGAAAAAGTTGGCATACTATCGATACTCATCTATTCTGATGTTAAGTCTATAGCTATAAGTTTTTTATTTCTAAGTTTTGGTTTACGTATTTGATGTAAATAATTCATTTCTGAATCTAAACAAAGTAAAATCTTGAGTGTTTTTTCGTAATTTACTAGAAAGTTGCACTTAAAAATTATAGTTCGGCAACTACAGTTTACTGATTTTTAACAGTTTGTGCAACGGATTTGTATTAAAAACATTTATTGAAAGGGGATTCTTGTTCATAAAAAAGGTAACCTTTGATACTATTGCTTTTCTATAGTTTCGAAAAACAAAACGGCACTGTTTTTTTTAAATATTAACAACTTCTATAGAGGTCTCCAGACATATTCTGGAAACCTCATTTAGGTTATAAATTAGGATTACCAATTATTTCATTGAAATAATTATAAATTCACTTCTTCTATTGGCTTGATGTTCTTTCTCACTACATTTCATCCCATCATAACAATGATTAACCAATTGCGTTTCTCCAAATCCTTTTCCTATTAGCCTTCTAGATTCGATACCATTTTTTATTAACCACTCCATAGTAGCCTTAGCTCTTCTATTAGATAGTTTAAAATTATATAGCGAGGTTTGTCGGCTATCTGTATGTGAACGGATCTCGATTTTCATTTTAGGATATTGTTGCAAAACGGCTAGTACTTTAGCTAACTCAATGGCTGTATCTTTTCGAATATATGATTTATCCAAATCAAAATAGATCATAGGGATATCCAGTACTTTAACTAAATCTGTTCCTACTTCTATTGGTATAATTCGTTTTTCTAACTCTATTGGGAAATAGGTATCTCCATTTATTTGCTGTAATGAGACTTTATATTCTTTAGTTTCATAATCTCGATGTTCTGCTCTTATATGATACGTTTTTCCAATTTCAACTATAAAATCATATTCAGCTTTATCATCTGTAGTACTCTCTTTTAAAAGATTAAATTTTTCATCATATAAGCTTATTTTAGTCCCTACTAATGAACCTCTTGTCTTCTTATCTATAACAATACCCTTTAAAATTTGCTCAAACATTATCCTTTTGGTTTCGATAAACCTATAAATATCATCATACCCTTTTCCTCCCTCTCTATTTGAAGAAAAAAAACCTTTTCGATTTTTATCAATAACGAATGCAAAATCATCATTTGCCCCATTAACAGGGCTTCCAATATTTAATACTTCATAAGAATTTTTGTTCTGTATTATATTAGTTACATATATATCTAATCCACCAAGTCCGGGTCTACCGTCACTTGCATAATACAATTCATTATCTGTACTTACAAACGGAAAGGTTTCTCTTCCTTCTGTATTTATTTTTTCACCTAAATTCTCAGGATTTGAATAACTCCCATCTTCATTAATAGAAACTTTAAATAAATCTGATTGCCCTATTGTTCCCGGCATATCTGAAGCAAAATATAAGGTTTTTTCATCTATACTAAGAGCAGGATGTGCTATACTATACTGGTCACTATTAAATGGTAATTCGGTGATATTCTTCCATTTCCCATCTTTGAATGTTGCCTTAAATATTTTTAATAAAGTTATTCCTTGTCTGTCTCTCCTCCTTTTACCCTTTAAAAAGTTAGATCTAGTAAAGTACATTGTTAAGCCATCTTTAGTAAAAACAGGTGTAGATTCATTAAACTTTGAGTTTACTTTTCTTTCGAATAGCTTTGGTTCCATTAAAGTGCTATCAGACTTTATATCGGATATATATATATCGGAAAAAGGCTGATTCGTCCATTTAAAAACTTCTTTTGGATTTCTGTCTGTATTTCGATTAGAAGTAAAAACCAGTTTATTTCCAAAAAATGAAGTTCCATAATCTGAAAATTCTGAATTTAGCTCTGTTGTTCTTACATTAAAACGTCCTGAGTTCGCTCTAATTTCTTCTAGATAGTTTCTGTTTTTATTATACAATTTTGCTCTTAGCTCGTTTTCTGATTTCTTATTAAATTGCTCTAATAATTCATCTGACTTAGCATAATCACCGATTGATTTAAGTGTTTGTGAGTATCTATAAAGATACTCAGAGCTTTGATTCTCATTCATTAAAAAAAGCTCCTTATACCACTTAGAGGCTTTATCAAACTTTGCATTAAAGTAATAAGCATTACCCAATCTTTGGAACATTTCTTCATCTTTATAATAGTCCATTACAGACTCATAAGTTGTAATAGCATCTATATAAGCATAACTCTCATATTGTTTATTTGCAATACTTATTTTTTTCTTTTGGGCATATCCTAAATGCGTTACCATCGATAAAACAATAGCGTGAATAAGTGTTTTTATTTTCATATTGGGTATAAAAAAATTAGAAAAATCTTTGAGATATTATTTTATAACAACATTTATTGGGCAATTCAAATCGTAAAAATATTTCGTGAGATCCTGAATTAAAATTATACAAACGTGCTGCCTCTAAATCATATCCATAGCCTATAAACCAAGAATCATTGATTTTGAAACCAGCCAATGCACTCATAGCGGCATTCCATCTATATGAAACTCCAGCCACAAACTTATCATTTATCAAAAAATTTGCTGATAAATCTACTTGTAGAGGAGCCCCATAGACCATCTTGGTTAATATGGAAGGCTTAAACTTTATCTCCCTATTTATATCTAGTACATGACCCGCCATTAAATAGTAATGTATTCTTGTTTTTGATACATGACTACTAGACGCAATTGCTGCTTCCCGATTAAAATATTTGGTTTCCAGTAAATTTAAAGCTGATAAACCAACGTATGTTTTATCTGAGTATAAGTATAAACCAGCTCCTATATCAGGAGAAAATTCATCATTAATATTCGTATCAAACTGATAATCGTTGTTATCATCCGGATTTAATACAGTAAAATCAATATTTAACAAATTTGCAGTAGCTTTTAAACCAAAAGAGAGTTTATAGGTTTCAGACGTATTAATGTTGTATGAAAAATCGAATGCTAAACTACTGTCATTCGAAGGGCCTATCTTATCGTTCATAATAGTAAACCCTAATCCTACATTATCTTTAAATATTGGTGTGCTCATTGACACTATATTAGTTGTTGGTGCACCTTGAAGCCCTACCCATTGAGCACGATGTAAAGTGAAAATACTAAACGTTCCTCTTGAGCCTGCATAAGCCGGATTTATATTTATAGTATTGTATATATATTGCGTAAACTGAGCATCTTGTTGGGCAATAATGCTTAACGATGCTAGCAAAAAAAATAAGGTTGCTTTTAATTTCATGCGCTTGATTTTAGTTGTTTTAAATCTTTTTTCTTCTAATCATTACTTCCTAAATATAAATAACCTGATTTTTGATGTGTTTTAAAATTATAGTCCTCGTATCTTAAAACATAAAAGTAAGTGCCGCTTGGTAACCCTTCATAAGATTTTATTGTGAAACGACCCTCAGACATTCCTTTAAAAGTATTATCTAAATTATTATATTGGTTTTTCTCATAAACCAAAACTCCCCAACGATTATATATCCTGACACTATTATTAGGATGGCATTCCAATCCTTCTATCTTTAAGAAATCGTTTTTACCATCATTGTTGGGTGAAATAGCATTATATACTGTTATCTTGCATCCAGATCCTGGATCCAACTCAAATCTTACTCCCGATGTGTCCTGAACATTTCCATTTAAACTTTCCCCAAATACAGTGGCTTCATTTAAAATAAATCGCGCATCTATATCTGTTTGCTTAATGGTATAAGTGCCAGTAAAATAAGTTGAGTTAGACTCTCCTGCTGCCAAAGACAACACGCCTTTTCCTCTTTCAATCTTAAGTCCTGGTAATAAGTCACTAAGGGTTATATTGGCTAATACAATGCGTCCTGTATTCGTTATAGTAAATTTATAAGTAATAGTCTCATCGACCTGTGCATAAGAATCTCCATTTTCGTCATTAAACTGAGCTGTTTTTATTAAATCGATATCTGGGCACAGTATATCTGGTACAACTAGTAATGTAAACGAAGAGACACAACCCGTTAATGTATTGGTAGTGGTTAAACTATAATCTCCCGCAGATAAATTATCAAATGTAGCAGATTCTTGGGCTATTGGTGCTACTACAGGATTGATACCTGTTAAAGTATAAATCACATTAGGGGCTGGTAATGGCTCAATAACCTCAATGGTACCTGTTTGAGCCGGGCAGGCAGGAACCTTTGTTACACTTGCCAATGGTGCTACTGGATTAGAAGGAACATCATTAATCGTTATTGTTGTAGATAAAGATTCGCAACCTGTTACTGTATTAACTGCCGTTAATATATAAACTTCTGGTAAAAGATTACTAAATGTAGAACCCGATTGTCTTACTTCACTTCCAAAATTAGAATCTGTTAGTACAAATTCTATATTGGAATCTGGTGCTGGAGAAGTAATTTCTATAATGCCCATTGGAACTGGACAGGAAGGTTGTGTTACATTTACTATGGGAGTTGCAGGAGGTGGTGGAATAGTATTAATCGTTATACTTATAGATGAAGTACATCTTGTATCTTCATTAAGAACATTTAGTGTGTAATTTCCTGGTTCTAAACCAACAAATCTTGTATTATTAGATGGTAAGATTATAATTTCTCCTGTAGTTTCTATCCTTAATGTATATAATGAATTTGATGGAATTGGAAGATTGACCTCGATGGTTCCTTTTTCAATAATACAAGTAGGATGTGTTATACTTACTTCTGGAGTTGCTGGTAGTAATGGAATATCATTAACCGTCAGATTTATAGATCCAGATTCACAACCTGTTACAATATCTGTGGTCGTTAAACTATAATTGCCTGGTGCTACATTAACAAACGTTGGCGTGTCCTGCGTTACCGAGGGTACAACCAGGTTATTACCTGTTAAGGTATATTCTACATTTGCTCCTGGTGTTGGAGCACTAACCACAATTATTCCTGTTTGTACCAGACAAGTAGGTTGAGCCGTTACACTTGCTACAGGTGGATTTGGTAGAGGTGGAATAGCATTAACCGTTAAACTTATAGCTTCAGATTCACAACCTGTTACAATATCAGTGGTCGTTAAACTATAATTGCCTGGTGCTACATTAACAAACGTTGGCGTATCCTGCGTTACCGAGGGTACAACCGGGTTATTACCTGTTAAGGTATATTCAACATTTGCTCCAGGTGTTGGAACGCTAACCACAATTGTTCCTGTTGATACCAGACAAGTAGGTTGAATCGTTACATTTGCTATGGGTCTTGATGGAATAATTTTATCTTTAACTTCAATACTCGCAGATGCAGATGTACAAAGTGTTGTTTTATTGGTTGCTATCAATTTATATACTCCTGGTAATAAGTTAAAAAATATAGGCGTATTTTGTGTTACAGGGGCTACGACAGGGTTTTCACCGGTTAAGGTATATTCTATATCATTTCCCGGTACTGGAGTTTTAACCTCGATAGTTCCAGTTAAGATAATACAGGTAACATGTATTGTTTCGGCAACAGGAAGAGGTGGAGCCGATGGATTATCATTAACCGTTAAAACTATAGGATCTGATTCACATTTTGTTATTTCGTTAGTAGTGGTAATAGAATAATTACCAGGAGACAAATTGGTAAACACAGGAGAACTTTGACTAATTGTCAATGAATTAGAATCTGTTAAGGTGTATTTTACATCTGGTGCTGGTGCTGGAGAAGTAACTACTATAGTACCTTCTGAAACAGGGCAAGTAGGATGAACTGTTACGCTTGCTATAGGTGGATTTGGTCGAGGTGGAATAGCATTAACCGTTAAACTTATAGCTTCAGATTCACAACCTGTTACAATATCAGTGGTCGTTAAACTATAATTGCCTGGTGCTACATTAACAAACGTTGGCGTATCCTGCGTTACCGAGGGTACAACCGGGTTATTACCTGTTAAGGTATATTCAACATTTGCTCCAGGTGTTGGAACGCTAACCACAATTGTTCCTGTTGGTACCAGACAAGTAGGTTGAACCGTTACACTTGCAATAGGAGGTGGTGGGTTTTGCTTAGTTAATATATCTATACTTCTAGTAGTTGTACAACCATCTGTATTAGTTGCTATAACATAGTAACCCATTCCTGCCGAAAGGTTTGACCAAATCAACTCTAAGCCAGTTCCCTCTCGAACGCCTTGAACCTTTGTATTGGAAGCATTGTACAACTGATAATCTACCCCGATTTCTGAAGTGTTTATCGTAATAATCCCTGAATTGAGTGATTGCAAAGAACAAATTGCATTCCCTGTTAATAAAAAGTCTTCTGGGGATGACAACTTAGCCAAAATACTAAACTCAACAGACGCATCGGATGTAAAATATCCATTAAATCTTTTTATGGTATAACGCACATCTGGCAACATTCCTATAACCCTTCCTGATATTTCATCTATGTATACATCTGCTGAAACGTCCCCTTGTCCTGATACGCTTACATAGTATATACTCGTTATATCAAAATCTTCAATTGTTGCTGTACCATCGTTAAAACAATCTGGAGGATTAATTTTAATTTTGGGTGTTAGATCTATTTTATTTCCAATACCATCGTTAGAGCTTGTAGGGTCGGATTTAAACATCAATTCAATGATAGATGGGGTGTGGGCAACCCAGTAGATGTCTCTACCTTCTTCATACGCGTTAGTAGTCTTATCAAAAATCTTATCAATATTTTTTATTCTATAAATATTACCTGTTTTATTATTTGAAAAAAAGAAGTCTACATCGCCATTCTCTTTTTTATTAAGCCAAGTGGCTCCAAAATCCGTTAATGCTTCTGTTTGTTGGTCACTTCCTGCTCTCTTTATCTTTATAACTTTGATGTCTCTTTTGCCTGTTTCAGTATCTATAACCAATAAGTGATAATAATCATTGCGTATTGTTCTGCCATTAAAAAGTCTATTACGTGGATGACGTGTCATCCCATAAATTCTACCGTTGTGCTCACCGTAATCTGCTGCTGAGGAACTAGTGCCAATTGCATCAAAAGATATTTGATTATGCATTAATGGTAAGTCGCTAAATGTTCCACTTTTGCTAGGCACAATTTCTTTACCATCTGCATCAATAAGACTAGCTATTACGATCTTATTACCAGCATCCCTAAAACCTAATTTATCATCACCAACAGGAAATAAATTATTAAAAAGCCCAACCACACCGCTTACTTCATTAAATCTAATCCTTCCTTGATATTCAAATCTCTCTTCATTTCCACCTGTAGTTTTTATATAATCGTAAACATTAAGAGACATATGTTTAGCTTTGACTTCAGAGTCAGCATTTGGATCTAGAAAACTTTTAGCCATAACAGCAACATACAAACGTCCTGTACTCTCTACAAAGGCTGCACATTGTGCCCCGGAATAGTCAATAACCCCTCCCAAAGCCTGAACCTCGACAAATTTGTTTTTTTTATCAAATCTATATACTTTTATTACAGGTTCCCCAAAAACGTCTAGAGATCCTCTTGTATGATAAAAGGTTTCCAGATCCTTCTTTTGGCTTTGAGACCAACCCTTAAAGCTTGATAAACAAATCAAAACTATTGGGAAAAAAAGCATGAAATTTATTACTGTCTTTCTCATATCACAATTTTTAGATTAATTAATTTTTTGTTGTTAACACCCTGTTTTTTGTTAAAGGTATTTTGTCTTACTTAGATTATTAAGTCACAAGTAATAATTGGCGATAACAGAGAACAAATGGAAATAATTTTAAGAATACTGATAAAGCTAATTTGTTATAATTAACTGAGTATTTTTTTAGAGTGATAATCTACATACAAGTAAAAAAAGAAGGATTACTTTAATTCAATGTGTTTTTTTTCAGTTATTTATACCCTTAATTAGGGTCTGCTGAAAAACTAAGATGTAAAATGTATCTATAGTTTTTACTCAAAAGCATCTAGTTTTAGTGTTTTTTATTCCTAAAGATGATATTTAGAGCCATTTATTACACTTTTTTAGTCATTTTCTTTTTTGTTAAAAATAAAGATGCAAGTAAAATTAAGACATTGTACTGAAAAACCTTGCACCTTATAGATTGAGTACGACTCAAAACATCAATAAAATCAGGTGATAACATGTTTATCAGCAAGCCCTAATTAATTTTTCTAATCATTACTTCCCATATAGATAACCCGATTTTGATGCATCTTAAAATCATAATCTTCATACCTTAAAACATAAAAGCATGCACCACTTTGGTTATCGTTCAGAAGATTTTATTATGACATGACCCTCTGATATTCTTTTAAAAGAATTATCAAGATGAGACCTTTGAATAATAGTTTTTGAAAATCAAGTTTCGGCCAATCTTTAATCTTTTTGTTGATTTTATTTTTTTGGGTAGCTATTATTGGTAAAACATGTTTTTTTGAGAGATATAAAACCTTGTTTTGATGACTTTTTAGTCATTTTTTTGCGATTTGACATACTAATCCCAGGAAACGTTTTTAATTTATTGGGAAATGGCTTCCAATACATGTAGGGAATGTACTTTGTTTTTTCCTTTTAGTCTCTTGGTTGTCACGCTGCCAAACCATCGTTTCAAAATACCAAAAGCACGCTCCTCTACCCAACGTGTTTTACTGATGTGATCGCTTCATTATACTTGGTCTGCCAACTTGTGAGTGGTTTATTTCGATAACCTTTGTGCTTAATTCTATTATTATACTTATGCCCTTCAACATCACCATTATTGGCATTAGTCTCGATACCTATCGTTTGATAAGCAGAATCAAATGTGTTACAATCTTGAGCTTTAACTTCAAGTATTAAAAACATTAAGCTAATCAATAATACTTTAAAATACGGCGAAATATCTTTTATATTTATATTTTTAAATATTTGATTATTAAGTCATCGTGAGTTGATTTTTGTAATTACACTTTGTATATGTTTAGTATTTGTAAATGGTTTATAAAATGAGTTCTCTTTTATATTTTGAATTTATAATATACATCTTACCACCACAGTAACAGTCGGATTCAAATTCTGAATAAGTGAGTATAATATGAGAATAAAAGCTCTTATTTACAAAAGAGAGCTGCATAATAATATTTTTGTTTCGGTGGCTTTATAATTCTCAAACCTATATTAGTAAAATCTTCTTCAATAATTTTTCTATGTGCTTCACTTTTCAACTAAGCATTTACTACAGATTGAGCAAAACCATAGCTAGATACTACACTTTCAGAGGCATGACATACGTTCCACCTCTTCTTTTTAAACCCTTACTACAAATAAAAAAAAGTTGTGATTGAGTTGACTACTTTCAATCATCTGTAAAATCTGACCTATAGGATATACCGCTGCATATAATGTATCTTTAACAAGTGGTTTTTCATTTAATACCATTTTAACTTTGAAATAGTGCGTATAGAAATTGAATTTATTTTTTAAGTATTCAAGGCAAAAAGCTTGTGCCAGACTTGATCTGATATCAAGCATAGCTGTAGTTACGGTTATATTTTTTAACGAAGAACAGATGAATAAGAAATAATTTACTAGTGCTATTTCAAAGTTAAAATGTTATAAATCAAGTCCATGATCATTAATATAAAAAAGAATATCATTAACCATCATAGTTCAATCATTCTTTTTTAATAGAGATAAATCAATTGAATCATTTTCATTGGTCGATTTATCAACACTGCATGTTAGTGCTAACAAAGAGATAGAAACTGAACAAATTGTTTTAGATATTGAATAACTAATACACACAGACTAGTTTTTAAGATTAAGAGCCTTAAAAATGATTATACTTTCTAATTCTCAAGTAATTATGTAGAAGGTTCTAGATTATTTTGTGGTATTGAATCAAACTTCTTTATAACCATTAACCTTCTTGTAACAGACAACCTATTTTAAAGTTTCTTTGAATTTTGAAGTGATTACGACCTTGATTAAAAAAATAAAAACATCTTCTATTTTTCGTCAAATTTACTCTCATTTGTTATTAAAATAGACAATTCGGAATTACTAAATTTTGAAACGCTCATTAGAGCCTATAAACTCTAATAAAATAGAATTTACAGATAGTTCCTCTTTCTCCATCTAAACATTTAATTCATTGAAAATTAACTTATTATATATTATTTTTGATAATAATATACAATTAAGTGTACAAATTTGTTAAAATATTTGGGATCAAGACCAAACGTTGTGTTTATGCAAATATTCTGGTTAATCAAAACAAGAAGAGTTTTTCGTTTTTAACTCCTCTGGGATATCTATTTTCTCTTCAAAATATAAATGAAGTATTTTATCTTTGGTAGTGTTAGCCGCCAAATCAAAATGGGCAACCAGTAATTCAGGTAATACAAACTTAAGTAAATCAATATATGGATTCTAATCTGTGTATTCTTTTCACAAAAATCCTATTCTATTTTTAATTTACCTACAACTTTTGGGATCAATCCCAAATTGTTTAAATTTTAGAAAGGATGTTTGCTAATTCTTCTATTTCTAAATGGTTCATAGGTTGGAGAGGGCTTCTTAAATAACCACTATCTTCATTCAAAATGGTTAATCCTGCTTTAATAGATCTGGGCAGCCCTTTGTTCACTATAAACTGTAACAGGCCTAATTGCTTATAGAACTTTTCTTGAGCTTCTCCTAAATTATTATCTTGAATTGCATTGTATAGTTCAATATTTAATTTAGGAATAAGATTTGGAGCTGCGGTACACCAACCTGTTGCTCCTGCTGCAAAAGCTGCTAAAGCAAGCGGGTTAGATCCATTAAAAAAAGCTACTTCTTCACCCAGTTCTTTTCTTAAAAAATGCATTCGTTGTACATCGCCAGAACTTTCCTTAATCATTGTTACGTTTGGTATTTCAAGTAACCTTTTAAGTAGTTTTGGTGACATATCAACTCCTCCGGTTGCAGGATTATTATAAGCCATTATTGGAATTGAAATAGTATTCGCAACTTTATCATAGTGCTGTACAATTTCATCATCTGTGAGTTTCCAATAGCTCATAGGAATAATCATAACAGCTTTTGCTCCTGCTTTTTCTGCAAATTTTGCATGATAGATAGTGCGTTCAGTAGTTAAGTTAGATACCCCAACCAATACAGGAAGCCTACCATCAACTTGCTGTATAGTTGCTTCTGTTATAGATTCTTTTTCCTCATCGGTAAGGTATGGCAAAACACCCGTACTGCCAAGTGGAGCAATTCCGTGTGAGCCATTTTTTACTAATCTTTCTACTAGCTTTTTAAATAGTTTTATATCCACCTTTTCGTTTTTATCAAAAGGAGTGATTGGATAAGCAATAATGCCTTTTAAGGGTACATCTGTCATCTGCATATTTTTAAATAGTTTAAAATTTTCAGTTTTATAAGTCTCTGCCTTCTTCTTCTCTAAGAGCAACCCCTAAGTTTTGAAGTTGTGGGGCGTTTTCACAAGCAAGGTATTTAGCACTATTCTTATTACTAATATTGCCATGTCTATGCCATGCCCAAGATGGAATATAAACAGCATCACCTGCTTTCCATTCTATTTTTTCATCTTCAATCTCTGTCCATCCTTCTCCCTCAAGTACATAAAGTACGGTTTCGTATGTGTGCCTGTGCCTATTGGTAATTTGATCGGGCAACAGACCACCAATAGTCATACTTACATTTTTAGAAGGAAGGTCTACAAAGAAAACAGGGTGTTTTCTTTCTGTTGAAAATTGATCGTGTACACCTGCTTGTTCTACGTTTTTGTGAATAAGTTTAGAAGGTTTCACATACTTTGGACGAGCATAAGTTTCGTGAAAATCTTTTGAACTAAATTGTTTTTCTTTAAGTTCCATAAAATTAAATTTTTATATCTTTTGCAATATTGCTCTGCAAAAGTGTTAAATTTTTGGACTACCTTTATGGTACAGAATTTAAAAAAAACAATAGTCCAGATGATTTGCCCTTGGAAATTGAATATTGAAATTAATACGAGTGATAGTAAACCCGTTTATTTGCAAATTGTAGAAACAATTATTGAAGCTATCAAAACAAAACAATTAAATCAAGGGCTTTCGTTACCAAGTAGCAGAGTATTATCCAACCAGTTAAAAGTGAATCGAAACACAGTTGTTAAAGCTTTAGATCTTTTGGTTGCTGAAGAATGGTTAGTAGCGAAGGAGCGTAAAGGTTATTTTGTTTCAAATCAACTTCTAAAACAATACTCAACAGATTCTAAAGAATCAAGAAAAATAGCCGTAGAGCCAGGGCCATCCAAAATGTTAATGTCTTTTGATGATGGTTTACCTGACACTAAAATTGCTCCTGTAAATGAGTTAGCAAAGGTTTACAGACAAATACTTGGACGAAAGGCTCGATGGCAAACTTTAGGAATTTCTGATCCAAGAGGGAATAATGATTTACGTAAATCAATCGCTCAAATGTTAAACCTCAATCGAGGTCTGCATTTTTCATCTGAACAGGTTTTCATTGCAAGAGGTAGTCAAATGGCGGCTTATCTAATCTCGCATTGTATATTACAGAAAGGGGATTTAGTTGCAGTTGAAAACCCGGGGTACAAACCAATTTGGGAAAGTATCAGAACAGCGGGAGCTAAGATTTTACCAGTTCCTGTAGATGAAGGAGGAATTAAAGTGGACGTATTAGAGCAATTACTAAAATCACATAAAATAAAGGCAATTTATGTAACACCGCATCATCAATTTCCTACAACGGTTTCTCTTAGTTTGCCAAGACGGTTAAAATTAATTGAACTTTCTAATAGATATAATTTTACTATTATAGAGGATGATTACGACCACGAATTTCATTTTGGTATTAGACCCTTACTGCCTGTTGGAAGCCTGCAACATATAAAAAACTATGTATATCTTGGAACGTTCAGTAAAATAGTTGCACCCGCACTACGAATTGGTTTTCTTGCCACAGATATAAGTTTAATTAATAAAGTGGCAGAATTACGTGAAATTATCGATGGTCAAGGTGATGTAATTATGGAGCAAGCAGTTTATCAACTTATTAAAGAGGGGGATATAAAACGGCATATAAAAAGAACGATAGTTATTTATAAAGCTAAAAGAGATTATTTTGAAAAACTTTTAATTAAATATTTAGCCCAAAAAGTAACCTTTGTAAAACCCGAAGGAGGTTTAGCTTTTTGGCTTATACCTAAAGTAGAAATTGACATTTTTGAAATTGCAAATAAATTAGAAATGCAGGGTATAGGGATTATTACACCAGATAAGTTTAGCTTTTCTGCACCCATTAATGGATTTCGTATAGGATATGCTTCACTGTCAGAGGAGCAGCTGAAAGAAGGTGTTATAGCGCTTACAAAGCTATTGTAATGGCCTTTTACATTGTTATTTTAGTTTCAAATTTAATATAGAATTAGTTAAGTTTTTGGTGAAATAAATTTCAAGATAAGAAGAGTTTTAACAATAAACAGAAGTTTGATAATAATGATTTATCCTTACTATAATAAGAGCTAACTTCCTTTTTAAAATGAAAGAGGGGTGTCTAAAAAATAATTTTTGACAAAATTTAGTTGAAATATTAATACTAATTTCTAAAAAACTCTGTGCTTCTTTCTATTAAACCTTTTTTTAGAGCTTTTTTTTAAAAAAATTCACAATAAAAAGAAAGAGATTTTAGCTTTTCAGGCACCCTCTTCATTTTGTTAAATCAAATAAGCAAAACTAAAAACAAAATAAATTATTTTCATGAAAGTTAAATGAGCTATATTTTATTTTTAAACTTATTAATTGCTCTTATACAGGCATTCCTCCTTAATATACAATCAAGATTACCTTTTGGCTGATTTTTTTCAGATTTTTCATAAAATTCAATAGCCTTTGAATAGTATTCGTAAGCAATATATTCAGACCTGGGGGTATCCCTTTTTAAAGAAGCTTTTCCTGAACATTCTTCGACTAAAGCTTTATAAAACCACTTTTCATATTTACTTTGCATTGATTTACACAATTTTTTGGCTTCAATAATTGATGTCATGCAAACATGAGCATCAAACTGATCTGTAATTGATAGAAGAAGAATGACTAGTGTTTCTTGATGATTTGGTTCTATTCTTAAAATATCTCTACAAATACTTTCTGCTTGCCAAGGCTCATTTAATAAGCGATAATGCTTTGCTTTAGCAATTGCTTCTGGAATAGATTCTTTTGGAATATGTTTAAATTGCAACATAATAATTAGTTTTATACCTTAATTATATCTGAGGCACTATGACCTTGTTATTTTAAAAACTGCTGTTTTCACCCTTTTAGTTTCAATAAAATCTATTTGTTCTTCTAATATCAAAGCTTTAGCCGCAGGATTTTCAAAAACCTCATCTATAGTATATATTGCTCCAGCAGGGATACCGTTTTCAATAAACTGACTCATAAACTCCGCTCTTGTCTTTAATAAAAACATTGGTTTTAAATCTTTGAAAAGGTTTTTTCTGTTGGCTACTCTGTAACTATTATTTTGATACTTGGTTTCTTTTAATAAGATTTCGGCATCTAGTAATTTTAATAAAAGGCTGAAATGTTTGTCATTCCCAATGGCAAGTACAATATATTTTTCATCTTTGGTTAAAAAGACTTCACCGTAAGGCGCAATATTTGGATGTAAAGACCCTATAGGTTGCGCTATATGTCCATTCATTAACCAATTTGATGCTTGATTTTTTAAGGATGATACAGCACTATCATAAAGCGAAACTTCAACAAATGCGCCTTTGCTATGTTTCTCTTTTTCAAGTAATGCGATTAACAGTCCTTCTTTTAATTGATGCGCTGCCAAAACGTCTATCAAGGCTACAGGCATTTTTATGGGCCCACTGTCTAAAGTCCCATTCATAGACATGAACCCTGTTTCTGCTTGCAAAACAACATCATAAGCTGTTCTATAGCTATCATTTCCATACCCAGTTATACTTCCATAAATAAGGGTTGTATTCGTCTTTTTTAACGTCTTATAGTCTAAACCAAACTTAATGTCATCTCCTTTTTTGAAGTTGGCTATAACGATGTCAGCCGTTGCAATATGATGCAGTACTTCTTTTAATTCTTCAGATTTTGTAAAATCGACAAAGTGATATTCTTTATTATAATTTATAGAAGAAAAATAAGCTGAAACATAAGTGTTCGAATCTTCACTTGGTAATTTCCAACTTCTAGTAACATCGCCATTCGTTTTTTTATTTTCAATTTTAATGACTTTTGCTCCTAATTCAGCAAAAAACATACCTACGTCCGGACCGGCAAGCACACTTGCCAGTTCAACAACTTTAAGATGTGATAATATGTTACTGATGTTAGTCATTTGCTAGCGAAAAATTAGATTCAACATGAACCTTTTTAGCATCAACCCAAACTTGTTTCACCTTTGTATTTAATACTTCTGAAGCTTTTATTTCCAGAGGATTATTAGACAATACAACAAGATCGGCTTTTTGTCCAATGGCAATACTTCCGTAAAAGGTTTCCATATCACTTGCTTTTGCACTGCCTTGAGTATAACAATATATGGCTTTGGCTACTGTTATTCTTTCTTTTGGCGAAAGTATTATTCCTGCATTGTTCTTTCTTTCTACAGCATCTATGATACAACTTAAAGGACTTGTGTTTTTAACCACCGGGGCATCTGTAGAAAAGGACAAATTGATACCAGCATCAAGAATAGATTGATATGGATAACAATTTTCTATTTGCTCATCATCTAGATAATTTATAAAATTCTCTCCCAATTCTTTCAGGAAAACAGGTTGAGATACAATATGTATCCCTATTTTTTTAACTCTTTCTAAATGCTCTTTAGTCACAATACCAAAGTGTTCAATACGGTGCCCTATTCTAAATTTTGGGTCGTATATTTTTTCATATACATCCAATACTAAATCTATGGCTCTGTCTCCAATAGCATGGGTTGCGATTTGAAAACCAGCATCCTGAGCTTCTTTTGCTAATTTATAAAAGGTTTCAAAATCTAAACGCAGAATACCCGATGTTAAATCGTTTTTATATGTTTTATGCAGTGCCGCCGTTTTTCCACTCAAGCCTCCATCTGAAAAAAACTTTACAGTATCTACCCTTAAAAACTCTGATATATATTTTTGAGGCATTGGATAAGGTTTGTCTCCTCCATCTGGCAACAATATAGGAATAGCACAAACCCTTATGGGAAGCTTCTTTTTTCTATCTAAATCGAGATAGACTTCTAATAGTTCTGGGTGTACTGCAGGGTCTGTAGCACAGGTAATGCCTTGTTTTAATAATTCGTTACAGGCATCCAAAATCATTTCTTCATAATCTTGCGAACTAATTTTTGGGAAGTGTTTCGTTACAAGCCCCATAGCTGTTTCATATAATATTCCTGTTGGATTTCCATTAGTATCTTTATCTATAATACCTCCATAAACATTATTGGTCGTATTGGTAATTGCACAAGTATCTATTGCTGTTGTATTTACTACAGCAATATGGGCACAGGTACGTTGTAAAAACACAGGTCTATCTGAAATTATGCTATCTAAATCACTGGCTTTTGGTAGTTGTTTGTCTTCAAAAAGAGCTTCATTAAATCCTCTAGCCTTTATCCAAGGTAAAGAAGGGTTTTTTGCTGCAAACATTTTTAGTTTTAACAGGAGTTCTTTCTTGCTTTTAACTCCTCTAACATCTAAATTTTTATTTAATAAATCGCCAACTTTCCAGATATGGATGTGTGCATCAAAAAACCCAGGAATTACTGTTTGATCTTCTAAATTAATGCATTCAGTAGTTTTATCTATATACTTTTTAAGTTCATCATAAGTTCCTATATCTATAATATTTCCTTTAGAAACAGCAATAGCATTTACCTTTTTTAAAGATTTTTCATATCTAATTGCAGTGCCATTATAAAGGCATTTACCAATTTTTTCATTGCATAATTTATCTGGTGTTAAAAAAATTCCGTTATAAAATAAAATATCTGCCATCACTCAAAAAGAATTTAAAAAAATTTGATCTTTAGTCTTTTCTTAAAAAATTAATCTAGCTATTGCTTTTTATAGCCTCTTCTAAAACCGTTAACCCTTCATCTAATTGTTCGTTGGTAATAGTTAAAGGAGGTAACAAACGAATACAGTTTGAATATAAACCAGCTCTAATTAGAATAATTCCATTAACTGTAGCATCTTTAATAATTTTTATAGTAGTATCCGGATCTGGTTCTTTCGTCTTTCTATTTTTTACAAACTCTATTAAACGCATAGCGCCAACACCTCTTACATCTCCAACAATATCAAATTGTAGTTTCCAATACTCTAGTCTTTTCCGAATAATTTCTCCAATCTCTTCAGAGCGTTTCATAAAAGGTTCGCTGCTTATCGTTTTTACAGCTTCAATTGCTGCGGCACATGCTACAGGGCTACCACTATAAGTTCCACCCATGGCTCCTAAATGCGGGGTGTCCATAATTTCAGCTTTTCCTGTAACAGCTCCTATTGGCATGCCTGCGCCCAATGATTTTGCCATAGTGATAATATCTGGTACTACAGAAGTATGATCTAATGCAAATAATTTTCCGGTTCTACCAAAACCTGATTGAATTTCATCAGCAATCATAACGATGCCATGTTGATTACAAAGAGATCTTATTTTTTCTAAAAAAGGTGCTGGAATTGGGACAAAACCACCTTCACCTTGTATAGGTTCTATTAAAATAGCCGCTACAGCTGAAGGGTCAACTTGAGCAATGAACGCATTGTCTAGTTGTTTAATGCAAAAATCCAAATATTGTTCGTCTGTCATGCCATCTGGTGTTCTATACATGTTGGGTATTGGAAGTCTGTAAACATCAGAAACAAACGAACCATACCCTTTTTTAAACAGACTGTATTTACTTGTAAGGGTCATTGTTAAGAGCGTACGACCATGATAAGCGCCTTCAAAAACTATTACAGCGGGTCTTTTTGTATAATATTTAGCTATATTAACTGCATATTCTACGGATTCTGCTCCGGAACTGGTTAAAAGTGTTTTCTTTTGATGCTTGCCAGGAGTGAGTTCATTTAGCATTTCGCATAACTCAACAGCAGGGGTAATGGTAGTTACCAACGCACAGGTATGTATATACTTTTCGGCTTGTTTTTTTATGGCATTTACCACATTATCTGTCGTATGTCCCACATTAATCATCCCTATCCCGCCTGCAAAGTCTAGATAGCAATTACCATCAACATCCCAAACCAATGCATCTTTAGCTCTGTCAACTACTATTTCAGTTGATTTATATAATCCTGAAGGCATTGAGGCTTCTCTTCTTTCTAAATATTTTTTTGCTTTTGGTCCTGGAACCTCTCCGCTTAAATGTATACTTTTCATTTGTTTATATTATTATTTTATATTTTCTTTTTTGAGTCTATTACCATTAGTACTCCTGCGTTGCCGCAAGTAGGGTCTTTTAGATAGTTTTTGATTAGTTTAATCATTTCAAAACCAAATTTTCGTTGAACAGAAACTGTCGGGTCTAAAATCTCTTCTTTTTTTACTTTTTCATAGTAATCATCTATAGTTAAACTATCTTTATATAAATGATATCCGTTTAGCATTCCAACCGTAATTTGTCCTTTTAAATTAAGATTTCGCACTAATTCTTGACGTACTCTATAAATGGCTCTTGCTAATCCATTGCCTCTATAATCTGAATCTATACCAACATCTAATCCATATAAATAATCCCCATTTGGGTCGTGATTTTCTAAATTTCCAGTTCCAAAAAAATCTAAAAATGTATGATCTTCATCACTATAATGATATAGCATTGTAGAAGTCATTCCAATCACTTTGTCTCCTTCTAAAATAACAAATTGACCCTCAGGGAATTTTTTTATATGGTTGTGGTACATATCTTCCTTAAAGAGTTCTTCTTTAGATAAATTTGGGAACACTTTTTTCTGAAGCATTTCTAAGCCTTTTGCATGCTGCTCTTGAGTATTTTGTATAACATACCCAGATGTAAGTATTTTACGGTACATATAATCTATTTTATAGAATGAAACCAAAAATTAAAAAACAAATAATGGCCAATATACTAGCTATAATGGCATATGGTAATTGAGTAAGTGCATGCTGAATGTTATCACACTCAGTTCCAGTTGCTGTTAAAATAGTCGCATCTGAATAAAAACAAGCATGTGCTCCTAAAATTCCAGAACTTACTACAGCTCCAAGTACCAAATAAATATTAGCCCCCATTACTTGTGCCAAAGGAACCACTAAGGGTATTGCAATTGCATATATGCCCCAAGAAGAACCTGTTGCAAAAGCTATTAATCCTAAAGAAACAAATACGATAGTTGCTAAATATTCTTTTGAGACGGAATTGCTTAAACTTTCAATAACGTATTGTGTCATCCCCATTTCATCTCCAACATTTTTAAGCACATAAGACATCACTAGTATAACTAAAGGAAAAATCATACTTTTCATACCTTCTACCACCCCATCAAAAAGTTTATCATAAGGAAGTACTTTTTTATATAAATAATATACAACTGTAAAAATAACAGCAATGGTAACTCCTTTTAAGGCATCTATGTTAGTTGCAATGGTTGCTGCTATGAGTACAAAAAGAGGAATAAAAAAATAGGTTGGTTTCGCTTTTTTAATATCCGCATCAATAGTCGCAGATTGAGATAATGACCCTGAACCCAGAGGAGCTAAAACTCCGGTTTCTTTAGCTCTTTTCTCTGCCAATTTCATTTTTCCTAAATCGGGAATCCAGCCCATGATTACAGCTAATACAATAAATACTGCAAACCACGAATAAAAATTGTACGGAATTGTCTGTACAAATCCCCAAAATCCTTGTCCTTTTTCTACTACCTGTTCGTCTTCAATGAGCTTTCCTATATAGATAGACCAAGTAGAAATTGGTATTAAAACACATACAGGAGCAGATGTAGAATTAACGATATAAGCCAATTTTTCACGAGGCACATTAAAACTATCTGTTACCTTTCTCATAGTAGAACCTACAACAAGAGCATTTAAAAAATCATCTACAAAAATGATGATTCCCATAAGCCAAGTAATTAATAAAGCTGATTTTCTATTCTTAATATATCGAAGCATGTAATTGCCAAAGGCATGAGCGCCACCAGATTGAATCATAAGATGAATGATAGCCCCATATAAGCAACATACCAGAATAACCCATACTAAACTTTCATCTTGTATGGTTCTTACCAAAGAATTTAATGTATTTCCAAAAAAGTTTTTGTAATCCATCATTAAATAGCCAACAACTGAGCCTATCATTAAAGGTTCGATAGAGCGTTTGGATATGATTGCTGTAACCACCACTACTAGTGGAGGTAGTAGAGACCAAATTCCAAAATCATGTATCACTTCATTCATAGGCTTCCTATTGATATTAATTTTTTCTCCATGTATTCATAAATTCCGTCAGGTCCCAATTCACTACCACTACCGCTTTGTTTCCACCCCCCAAAAGGGGCTTCTGTACCGTGTGGTGTCCATTCATTTACGGCTACCATTCCAAATTCAAGTGCTTCTGTTATTTGTGTTATTCTTTGAATATGATTTGTAAATAGATATGCAGCAAGCCCATACTCTGTAGCATTTGCTAACTCTATTACCTCTTCAACCGTGTTAAAAGATATCATTGGTACAACAGGCCCAAAAATTTCTTGGGTAAACGTTGCGTGTTTGTCTGTCACATGCTTTAAGATAGTCGGTGGATAAAAATATCCTTTCCCAGAAGTTTTTTCCCCTCCCATAACAATTTCTACTCCGTTCTGTACATCTTTATCAACCAAATCTGCAATATAGTTTTGCTGCTTTTTATTTATTAAAGGTCCTATATTGGTTGTTTTTTCAAGCCCATTACCCACTTGAAGCTTTGCTGTTTGATTAGTAAAAGCAGTAATAAACCTATCATAAATAGTGTTTTGTATTAGAAACCGTTGAGGAGAAACGCAAACCTGTCCGCAATTTCTAAATTTTGCTTTAGCTGCATCAATTGCTATTTTTTCTACATCTACATCATCAAAAACAATGAGTGGTGCGTTACCTCCTAATTCTAAGGATAATTTTGTGTTGGTTATAGAAGCCTTATCCATAAGTAGTTTTCCTACTCTTGTACTACCAACAAAATGTATTTTTTTGATGCGTTTATCTTGCAACATGGTATCACCAATAGATGAAGCGTCGCCATTTACTAGATTTACTACGCCTTTTGAAATACCAGCTTTTTCAATAAGCCGGGTAAGTAATACCGCAGATATTGGTGTAAATTCTGAAGGTTTTGCTACAATAGTGCATCCTGCAGCCAAAGCGGCAGCCCAAGGTCTTGCCAAATTCCATACAGGGAAGTTCCATGCCGTGATCATACCAACAACACCCATAGGTTGCCAGATTACAGACATGCGTTTGTCGTTCTTAGAAGCTGGTAATACCATCCCATAAGTACGTTTTGCTTCTTCTGCAAACCATTCAAATATATCTGCCGAAACCAACCATTCTCCATTAGCTTCTACAAAAGGTTTCCCACTTTCCTGAGTTGTAATAGAGGCAAAATCAGCAGCATATTCACGCATTAATTGTGCAATTGCTTTAAGATATTTTGCGCGTTCAAATGCATTGGTCTGCTTCCATTTAGACAAGGCATTAGTAGCAGCTTCAATAGCTTCATTTGCATCCTTTGCTTTACCATAGGCGGTATTGAAAACAATTTCTTCAGTAGCAGGATTTATAACATCATGAGTATCCCCATCGTGTGCATTTTTCCAAACACCATTTATATACAATTGATATGACATGTTTTTAGTTTTTTGAAAGTTCATCAATGGTTTGTTCTAAGATATCTAAGCCTTTAATCAAGTCACTTTCGTCAATTACCAACGGGCTTAATATACGTATACAGTTTCCGTAACTACCTGCGCTTATTAGGATAAGACCTTTTTCTTCGCATCTATTTACAATTTTATTTACAATATTTGCATTGGGTTTCCAAGGTTCTTTATCATCAACAAATTCCATAGCAAGCATTGCACCTAAACCACGTATGTTTCCAATTACAGGAAATTTTTCTTTCATTTTCTCAAACCTATTGCGCACTATGGTTCCTACTTTATTCCCTAATTCATTAATATCAACTTCTTCCATATATGAAATGGTTGCCAGAGCTGCTGCAACACAAACCGGATTTCCCGGATAAGTACCACCTATGGTTCCTGGTTGCGCCGCATCCATGATTTCTGCTCGTCCAATAACACATCCAATAGGCATCCCTGAACCCATAGATTTTGCCCATGTAGAAATATCTGGTACAATATCATAATGCTGATAAGCTCCCCATTTACCTGTGCGACCAAAACCACTTTGCACTTCGTCAATAATGATGAGTATTCCATGTTCGTGACAGAGTTCCTTTAAGGCTTGTAAGTACCTTTTTGGCATAACTGTAAAGCCTCCTTCTCCTTGTACCAACTCAAAAATAACTGCTGCTATTTGTGATGGTTGTACAAATTGATAAAAAAAATCATGTAATTTCTGAATTTGAAGGTCTATATATTCATCTTCTGTCAACCCTTTACCATATCTAAAATAGTAGGGATATTCTAATCGATAGATTTCTTGTGCATAAGGACCACAATCCGTTTTATTTTTTGACTTTGCCGTTAGCGACATCGCCATCATTGTACGTCCATGAAACGCTCCTGTGAAGCAAATAATTCCAGAACGTTTTGTAGCCATGCGAGCAATTTTGACAGCATTTTCTACAGATTCTGCTCCAGAATTGGTAAGCATTACTTTAGTTTGCTCACCATGTGGTAAAATTGCTACTAATTTCTCTGCCAAATCCATGTAGGATTCATACATGGAAACATTAAAACAGCCGTGAATAAATTGAGCTGCTTGCTCTTGAATGGCTTTTACCACAGAATCCGGGCAATGTCCTGCATTAAGAACGCCAATACCGCCAGCAAAATCGATTAATTCTCTACCGTTTACATCCCATATTTTTGCCTTTTTAGCTTTTACCGCAGTTGAAGGATTAAAAATACCTAAAGCGTTAGGAATTAATTGTTTTCTTCTTTCTAATAAGGATGCTGTTTTATCAATATAATTTGTTGTTTGTGTCATTTTCATATAATCTAAATGTTATTCAATACCACCTATACACATGTACTTAATTTCTAAATAATCATCGATTCCGTATTTGGAACCCTCACGACCTATGCCACTTTCTTTAATACCCCCAAATGGGGCGACTGCTGTAGATATCATTCCTGTATTAATACCTACCATTCCGTATTCTAGCTGTTCTGCCAATTTTATAACGCGGTTTATATCTTGCCCATAGAAATAAGAAGCTAAACCAAATGGTGTGTCATTTGCCATTTTAACAACTTCTTCATCTGTTTTAAATCTAAATAAAGTGGCAACAGGCCCAAATATTTCTTCATTGGCAATATCCATTCTATAATCTACATCTCCCAAAATCATTGTTTTACAGAAATTTTCATTCTCTAAACCTTCATCACTTTGCCAAATCATTTTAGCACCTTTTTGAAGTGCATTGTCTACCAAACGTGTTACTTTTTGAGTTGCTTTGTTATTAATAAGCGGACCTATAATGGTACTATCATCCATACCATTCCCTATTTTAAGGTGCTTTACTTTTTCAGAAAACTTAATTGCAAATTGCTCATAAATTGCCTCTTGAATATATATTCTGTTGGTACAAACACAGGTTTGACCTGCATTTCTAAATTTTGAAGCAATGGCTCCATCGACGGCATTATCAATATTAGCGTCGTCTAAAACTATAAATGGTGCATTTCCACCCAACTCTAATGATATTTTCTTAACCGTATCAGCACACTGTTTCATCAATAATTTTCCGACAGGAGTTGAACCTGTAAAAGATAATTTCCTAACTAATGAATTTGCGCATAATTCATTGCCAATTTCGACAGGGTTGGATGTTGTTATAATATTAATAACTCCTTTTGGAAATCCTGCAAGCTCAGCTAATTTTGCTAAAGCCAAAGCACTATATGGAGTATCTTCTGCAGGTTTAACAACCACAGTACAGCCTGCAGCCAAGGCTGGAGCTATTTTTCTGGTAATCATAGCCATAGGAAAATTCCAAGGGGTTATTGCAGCAACCACACCAATAGGTTCTTTAGTTACCCAAATACGTTTATCACGTCCGTGACCAGGTATTATATCACCATAAACACGTTTTGCTTCTTCAGCAAACCACTCAATAAAAGATGCTCCATAAACAATTTCACCACGAGCTTCAGAAATTGGTTTACCTTGTTCTAATGTAAGAATGGTCGCTAATTCTTCTTTGTTATCTATGATTAAATCAAACCATGTTTTTAAGATGTTTGAGCGTTCTGAGGCTGTATAAGATTTCCATACTGAAAAGGCATTTTGGGCTGCATTTATAGCAGATTTAGTTTCTGCTTTCCCCATATCAGGAACTGTCCCTATAACAGATTGATCATAGGGGTTAAAAATGGTGTGTGTTGATTGATTTAAAGCATCAACCCACTGCCCATCAATAAATGCTTTTTGTAAAAAAAGCGATATGTTTTTATTCTTTTTCAATCTTTTAAATATTATTTGAATTAATTATTTTTTGTAAGATGTTTTCAACTGCCATATAACCAGTGTGAACTGCTCCATTCATAAATCCTTGATACGCTCTAGAGCAATGTTCGCCTGCAAAAAAAATGTTGCCTTCTGGTTCTGCCTCTACGCCTCCAAAAGAGGTCCATTGCCCTACTTCGTAGGTTGTATAACTTCCATAAGAAAAAGGAAACATACTCCAATTAAACCCAGTCTTTACGCCATTGTGCGCTTTTGAAAAACCTGGAAAAACTTCATCCAGAGTATTCATATAGGTTTCAATATCTTTATTTTTAGCGTTCAAGCCTTTTTTTCCTCCTAATAAAAGGGTGTAACCACCTGCTTCACTATTATAATTTTGACATTGTGAATTGTCCCATCCTGTTTGAAAAACATCGTTCATTACATATCCAGAAAAACCTTGTTCTCGCCAAAGGCGTTTATTCATTCCAATAAATAGTTTCGAACCAGAACCTAATCTAAGTTCGTTAATTGCTTTTCTCTTAACAGGGGAAATTGGAATTTGCAGAGAGACTTCTTTTAGTTTTGTAAACGGAATTGCCATAATAACAAAATCTGCAATAATGGACTCTCCGTTTGAAAAATCTAAAACATATTTTTCATTTTGTAATGAAACCTCTTTTAAATAATATTCCAAATGAATTTGACCCTTTAATAGCTCTGTAAGTTTATCTGTAATAGTTTGTGTTCCTCCTTTTACCTTGAATCTCTCGTCGCTACCATCAAAATGTAAATATGAATCCATAAGAAACGTAAGCATATTTAAGGCGGATTGATTTTCAATATCTACGCTCATCTCACTGGTATATGCAGCATCAAACAAATCATAAAACCAACCTGAAACTCCTAAATTCTTTAAATAATCAGCAATTGACATTTGGTCAAACCTTTTTTCGTCTTCATTTGCAGTGGAAAAATGAATGTTGTCTGAAAGTTTGTTGATATCGTTTAAAATTTGCTCAGAAATAGGTTCGAATGCCTTAATTAAATCTTTTTCTGTACTATTTTTACCATTTATATGTGCAGAACGATTAATCAACTTATTTTCTTCATGATTCATCGTATCATATAATTCTATATCTAAATCTCTACAAAGCGCAAGCATTTCATAATGGCTGCTATCAATAAATTCACCTCCCATATCGGTAGTTAATCCTTGCGCCATAACATTTTTCACAGTAAGTATTCTTCCACTTGTTCGTATAGAGGCTTCATATATTTGTGCATCAATTCCATATTTTTTTAATCTATATGCAGCACTAAGCCCTGCAATACCTCCTCCAATTATTACAATATTTTTGTTCTTTTCTTCATTAATTAAAGAAGAGTAACAAGAAGTTGTTAAGCCAAGTAATGCAGCTGCCTGAGCTGATTTCTTAAAAAAGGTTCTACGCGATAAGCCAATCTCTACGTTTTCTATCTTAGCAATTTCTAAAGATTTTGCAAATGCATTTCCTAACAGACTTAATCCAAAAGTTCTTGTTCTCATAACTAATTAAAAAATTAATATCCCGGATTTTGTTCAATACTTCCCTCAGAAGCTGTTATTTCTCTTAAAGGAATTGGTAGGATAGCCTTATAGGGTTCTATAGCTAAGCGTTCTTCAATTTTACCAGTACGAGCTAAATTAAAATAATAGTGCCCTTCAAAATTAAACTCAGCACGTATTTCATCTAAAATAATGTTAATAAACTCATCATTATTGGTTGGGTTTACAGCAAGCAGGCCACGTTGCATTCTAAAGTTGTTTAAATCTGCGAGTCCATTGGTTAAACCTTTGGCTTCTGCAATTATTAAATGTATTTCTGCAAAACGAAGTATAAATGCTGGATTATCTTTTGTTTTTTCACCTCTGTATTTTTGTGTTCTTCCACTTCCGTCTGAGGTAATACTTTCATCATTATCATCTGTTGAATAATTGAGCATACCAGCTCTTAAATCATCCGGATTATTAGTAAAATAGGCGTTAAGCTCAGAACCAGATAAATATATAGTTTCAGTTCTTAAAGCATCATCTCTGGAATACGTATAAGAATTATAATTACTGTTATTTTGTGAATCGAAAACCAATTCAAAAATGCTTTCTGATGTTTGCCTGTTATTAAAAATAGATGCGTAATCTGCTATAGGTAATAAACCATAAGCACCATCATTAATTACTTCATTTGCATGTGTTATAGCTAATGGATATTTTTTATCATACAGATAAACTCTTGCTAATAAACCATTAATTGTTGCTTTATTTATAAATGCAACATCTCTACTTTCATCATTTATTTTACTTAAAGCAGTATTTAGTTCTGTTTCTATAAACTCATAGTTTTGAGCTACCGATGCTCTGTTTGGAATATCTGTTATAGCCGGAACCGAGTTTATTATTGGTATTCCATATTTGGAAGCATTATCCCAATGTTCACCAAAATACCTTAACAAATCAAAATGTGCCATAGCTCGAATGGTAATGGCTTGAGCTTCTATATGATTTTTTTGAGAAGCGTCGAGATCCGAAATATTTGACAATGCTTCTAGCAGTCTATTTGAATTGGCAATGGTATTATAAATCCCAATCCATATTCCTTCTATTATTGTATTTGAAGGTGTTACATTTTGTTCCCCTATTTCATCTAAATTAGGATCATCAAAACCTCCTGTTGTTGCATTTTTAGACATTCCTTCAGAAAGTAACAAGTATTCGCCTCCATAATAGGCCGTCTGGCGCATCGTACTATAAATACCGATAAGCGCATTATTTGCACTTGATGCATTATTTATGGCATTTGAAGCATCAATATCATTTGGAGAAGTTTCATCCAACACATCACTACAGGATATAAAAAATGTAGTAATGGATATAAATAGTATAATTTTAACTAAGTATTTCATCTGTTTATATTTATTTTTTTAATGATAACAAGACATCCATCGTTATTTTTTCAATTATAAACCTCTGGTTATAAATTCATTGATTTGATTTTTTTGTTTTTGTTATTTATAGAGTTTAAAACCCTATATTTAGCCCTATTAGGAATGTTCTGGCTTGTGGGTAGGCTCCATAATCGACTCCTGCGGTTCTTGCATCGGAACCTCCCGTAGAACTTACTTCCGGATCAAAACCTTTGTATTTTGAAAATAAGTAAAGATTTTGACCTTCTAAATACAATCTCAAATCGTCAACAAATTCAATCTTTTTAAAAGTATACCCTAGGGTTGCGTTTTGAATTCTAATAAAGCTTCCATTTTCTAGAAATTGAGTAGAGCCTTCGTAAAAATTGGCATTGATAAAAGAAGCTCTTGGATATTCGGCTTGATCACCAGGCTGTCTCCATCTATCAAGAACATTTGTTGAATTATTTGCATAAACAGATGATAAACCTCCATCATTACCATAGCCTAAGTTTTCGTAGGTAGGACGTATTAAATTGTAAACCTCGTTTCCATAAGAAAAGCGTACAAAAAGGGAAAAGTCAAAATTCTTCCAGTTTACGGTATTAGTGATTCCTCCAAAGCCTTTAGGTAAAGCACTACCTATTATTTGTGCATCATCACCGTCAATTTCTCCATTTCCATCCAAATCTTGATACATAGGATCACCAGTTTGTGTATCTACACCCAAATACTTTAAACCCCAAAAGGATCCTACAGGTTGCCCAACTTGTAATACATGTGTAGGAGCTAAATCATTATAAGCGTTTAATAGAACATTATCTGTATTTAATTTTTTGATAGTGTTTTTTACATTTGTATAGTTAAAATTTATGTTCCATTTAAAATCTACGGTATTTATAGCGTTATACGAAATATTAAATTCGAATCCTTTATTTTCAATTTCACCACCATTCCTTGTTACAGTAGCAAATCCATTAGTTCCTGGAATAACATCTTCACTTAAAATATCTGTTTTATTCGATTTAAATATCTCAAAACTACCATTCAATTTATTAGAAAATAAGCCAAAATCGATACCTACATTAAGTGTTTTATTGCTTTGCCAAGTAAGATTAGGGTCTGCAATATTTCTAAGATTAATACCCGCTTGTCCGTTATAATTAGATGATCTGTAAAAATTTACATTTTGAAAATCTCCAATTTCCTGATCTCCTGTAAGTCCATAACTAAGTCTAAATTTCAAGTCATTGAACATGCCTTCTTTTGGAAAAAAATCTTCTTGAAAAACTCTCCATGCAAAAGAGGCTGATGGGAAATAACCAAATCGTTTGTCTTTTGCAAATCTTGAAGAACCATCTGCTCTAATTGTACCCGTCAATAGATACCTTCCTTTAAATCCATAATTTAACCTTCCAAAATATGAAAGCAATGAAAAAGAAGTTCCTGTTGATGTAGCTCCAATAATATTAGCTGCTCCCGAAATATTTTCAATACCTCCTGTAGGAAACCCTTGGCCAACTATTCTAGACTGGGTAGAAGATGTTTTTTGCAGCGAAGTACCCAGCAAAATATTTAGATCACTTTCTCCAAATGTTTTTGAGTAGTTAAAAGTGTTCTCGGTCAGTAATGTAGTTCCTGTAAAATTTCCTTCCAGTGCTTCTCCACTAACAGCTTCTGCATCAGCAGTAAGAGGGGATAAGAATTGGTTGTCCTTAAGTTGGTTATAATCTGCCGACAGAGTAGTTTTAAATATTAGCTCTGGAGTGATTTTATAACTTGCAAAAGCACTACCCAAAAAACGGTAGGATTTTGTAAAAGCTCTAATTTCTTTTGCAGATTTAACAGGATTGTCAGATAACCAACTTGCTTGATAATCTTCAAAAGATGCATAACTACCATCTGCATTATAAACAGGCATTAAAGGAGATGCACCTAGCGCATTAGTAATAATACCTGTATATGTATTATCATTAAAACTTCTTCTGTTATTAGAAAAAGAAGTAGATATACTAGACCCTATGTTAAATTTATCATTTACCTTATGATCCAAATTAAGTCTAAAATTATATCTTTTATAAAAACTTTCAATTACAATCCCTTCTTGATTAAAATAGCTGCCGCTTATAAAATATTTTGTTTTTTCACTCCCCCCTTTGGTCGAAAATTCATAATTATTAATCATGGCTGTTCTTAATACTTCATCTAACCAAACGGTATCAGTACCATCTAGATTAAAATTTTCTAAAGAATCTGTAAGTATAGAAGGATCAAAACCAGCACCAAAAATAGAATTGTCTTGATTATATGCATTCAAATCATTTGCTCTGCCTTCTTCAATAAGTTCGACAAATTGGTTTGAGTTTAAAAACTCTATTTTTCGTGCTACTTTTTGAAAGCCCGTATAGGTATTGAAATTAAAAGATGTTTTACCATCTTTACCTCTTTTAGTGGTTATAAGGATAACACCATTAGCAGCTCTAGCTCCATAAATGGATGAGGCAGACGCGTCTTTTAAAATTTCTATGCTTTCAATGTCATTGGGGTTAATATCTGAAACCGAAGAAATATTTTGCCCTTTACCAACAATATTTCTGTCCGTATCAAACGATGTTGACAAAGCCGAATTGCTTTCGCTTACCAACGGGATTCCATCAACCACATACAAAGGATTACTATTACCTCTTACACTTACCAGCAAACCTGCACCAGGTGTACCAGAAGGTGTTGTTACATTAAGCCCAGATACTTTACCTTGAATACTACTGGATAGATTTGCATTAGGTTTGTCCTTAAAATCTTTGTTCTTGATAGAAGAAATAGCCCCTGTTATCTGGCTTTTTTTCTGAGTTCCATAGCCAACCAGAACAACATCATCAAGTTGTTGAGAGTCTTCCTGCATCTCCATATTTATAATGCTATTTGTTCCCACCGTGGCTTCTTTGGTTATGAAACCAATATAGCTGAATACTAAAACATCTTCAGCATTTGCTGTAATTTCATAATTACCATCAAAGTCGGTAACAACTCCATTTGTGGTTTCTTTAATGATAACATTTACTCCTGCAAGTAATTCATTACTTCCAAAGGCTCGGACTGTCCCTTTTACGTTCTGTCCAAAACTCACAAAACTAACCATGCAAAATACGCCTGTTAAAAGAATGAGTTTAAAAATAATTTTTATCATAAATTTAAGTTTACTAAATTAAATTACGTTTTTGAATATTTATTCTATTGCAATATCTATTTGTCAAACGGTTCTAAAAAGGTGTCAAATGTATTTTTTTAAAACACTCAAATAATTAATAATCAATATTTTAATGAATTAAATTTTGGTCATCTTTTAGTCATGACCTTTTTATTTTCTTAAAAACTTACCTAATAGCTTAATAATACACAAAAAATTGAATATTTTAGCATTATATACAATAAATCAAAACAATTATGCATATTTTATCGTATTTACTGTATAATTGAAATATTTTACAAAGTACATCAATAACATTATGTCAGATAATCTTGATTTTGAAATATTAAAGCTTCTTCAGGAAGATGGAAGAATGTCTTTTACAAATATAGCTTCTAAGCTAAAAATAGCTGTAAGTACAGTACGAAACAGGTATGTAGCCTTAATAGGGAATGATACTTTAAAAATTATAGGGAGAGTTAATCCAGAAGCAATTGGCTTTAATGCGTATACAAGTGTATTGATAAGCGTTAAACCAAAAACATTATTGCATGAGGTTAGCGAAAAACTTATTGATATCCCAGAGGTAAGCTTTTTAGCGATAACTTCAGGTGAATTTGACTTAGAATTAAATGTGCAATGTAGAGATATGAATCATTTAATGGAACTGTTAAAAACTAAAATACATACTATTGAAGGCGTTTTTGATACGAAAACTAATATGTATCTTAAAGTACTTAAAATAGCACAACCAAATTTGGATCTAGCCAAAAACCAATAATACTCATTTCATGTGTTTATATTTGTTGTTTTTAATAGGATCGCGATATCCATATAATAATTTTACTTGGTTATCAAGCTTTAATTATGGCTGTTTTCATGGTTTTTATAAGATTTATGATAATAAGCAGAACTTTTGTTATCTTGGTTCATGAGTAAATTAACAATCTGTTATAAAAAAATTATATGGGGTTTTTGCATATTAAAAGAGCTATAGAACATGATGAAAGGATACTTTCTTATCTATCTTTAAGAACCTCCAGGTTAGAATGGCAGTCCTTTACCAGATCTCATTTTAATTATATATCAAATTATATAAACAGTTTTATTACTGAAAAAGTAATTGAAGATCCTCGATTGGTTTTAGAATCTCTTATTATAGGAAAAGATTTTTATTATTCTTTATCTGAAAAATACGAATTTAGAACTATTGAAGATTTTACAGATTTTTTAATAACGCACAAAAATAAATTACCTTTTTCATGGATTAGCGGAAAAACGATACAAAGTTATTGGAATAATGGTGAACCAAAACAATTGAAGCTAAATGTATTACTTGTTTTCTTAAATATTTCTCAAAAAGAATGGGATAATTGGAAATATGGAACACCACAAATCACCGTTGACCAAGTAGGAGTGGAAAACACAGGTCTCCCATCTGAATATAATGTTCTGAAAAACTCATCTTACCACAACATTTTAAGTAAATATTATACAGGTAGTTATCATTTGTATTATGTTAACACAAATAATAATAACAAAATAGTAAAGGCTCCTTTTATTATTAAAGAAGAGGATGGCGCTATTATTGCCGAAACTTGTACAGAGGGGCATAGATACAGGAGTTTCCCTGCCAAAATAATTCAACGAAATATTTATTTTTTATGCAAAAATTTAGATTGGGATGAATTTGAAACCCATTTAATTAATATAGGCTTAGAAACTAAACCAGAAATTTTGTTTGGTGTGTCTATAGCATTAACTGTTAAAGAAGGTTTGCCTGTTGGGATAAAAAATGTTTTTGTAAAACAAAGTGCTGACATCAATATTTTAAAAGAAGTTGAAGAAAAAACAATAGATTTAAATCAAAACGAAAGCGATGAAGAAGAGTCGGTCGTACTAAACTATTTCAAGCAACAGCAAAACTCTATTCATTACGCAAATCATTGCCGTAGTTTTGAAGATTTAAAGAATTTTGTTAATAATAAGGACAACTAATTTCTATCTATGTCCCATTAAAACTAGTTCAATTTTTAGTATTGGCTCTAGTTTATAATAGATAATAGCATTGATAATTTTATCGAAACTCAGTATATCCCATCCCCACCCAGAAGTAAGGATGTCAAAAATTATAAACCTATACCAGGATTTAGTTAATAATCTGTAAACTTTTTTAGGACGAGCCAAAAGTCCTTCCCGAAGGGAAGGATTTTAGGATGAAATAAACATATTTAAATCAATTAAATATATGTTTTCACAACTATCAACGCTATTATAAACCAGAGCCTTAGTATTCTGTACAAATAGAATCTTAATCCAAACTTTGGATTTTGCGTTAGAAAAGAAAAAAAGAAATCTTGCTGATAAAATCTATCTCGATCACAAATCATTTTGTAACTTTAAGTAGAATTAACTTGTACTTATGCCATTCACCTTAGAAGAATTTAAAATTTTATCTGAAAAAACACTTCTTTTCCTCTTTATTTTAAAAAAAGACGGAACAATAATCTCTTGCAATAGCAGATGTAACATACTATTTCCTTTTTGCAAAAATGAAATTAAAGGAAAATACATTACTGATTTTATATTAGACGAAAATGTTGAAGTTTTTAAACGATTAGTTTTCTGTTTATCTAATGAAAATCATATAAAAAGTGAGTCTTTTAGTTTTCCTGTTGCAAAAGAAGGTATAATATCCCTTAAATTTGATTTTACGCTGTATAACAATCTAATTTACGCTACAGGAATAGATACCACAGAAGAGCATAAAGAACATAAATCGCTACTTACTATTTCAAAATTAACCAAGACAGGTGCTTGGCATTTTAATCCTAAAAACAATGAGATTTACTGGTCTAAGGGTTGTTATAAAATAAAAGAATCTGACACTGATACTGCTTTAACCAATAATACTAATTTCTACCCTAAAGAGTCCAGAACAAGAGTAGAAAATTATCTTAAAAAGATTATTGACGAAAAAAAAGCACACGAATGTACCGAGAAAATTATTACTGATAAAGGAAATGAAAAATGGGTAAAAATTATCGGAAAACCAGTTCTATACAAAAATGAAGTAATCCAGGTATATGGTACTATTACAGATATTACAGACCGGCATAACTATATTCAAAAATTAAAATATAGTGAAGAAACCAAACACTTAGCTTTAAAAGGGATACAATCGGGTCTGTTTGATTATCATGTAAAAAAGAATGAGGTATTTTACAGTTCTGATTTTAAAAAAATGCTGGGATTACCCCTGGATCAAGATTTTGTTCCCGAAAAAGAGTTTATCAAGATGATACACCCCGATGACCAAGAAAAAATGCTTAAGAGAAGATTGGATAATTTTAAAGAAAAAGGCAACTATTATTACAATTATTATCGGGTCAAACACCTTAACGATGGTTATAGGCATTATGAAGTATATGGATTCAAAAGAAAAAATTCTAAAGGAGAGGTTACCAGAATGATTGGTAATCTTATAGATGTAAATCAAAAAAAGAAAAATGAAAAAACCATATCCCAAAACAAAAACCGATTACAAGCAATGGTTAATAATGGATTTGCATATATGGTTTTGTTAGATACCAAGGGTAGAATCTTAATGACAGACGAAAAATCTATAGAAATCATAAAACAAGATTTTAATGTGGATCCTACCAAAGTAGCTTGCAGGTTTATAGATGTTACCCCTCTTAATTTTAAAAATTCTTTTGCTCATGAGTTTAATGAGGCATTAAAAGGAAACATTGTAAAAAAAGAAATTGAACGAATTACCCATAAAGGTGATTTACAGTGGCTTGAAGCCAAATACACCCCTATTTTTAATCAAAACAAAAAAACAAACTCGGTTCTGGTTAGTTTTCATGATATTACAGAACAAAAATTAGCAGAAATAGCTATTAAAGAATCCCGCATCAAAGAACAAGAGTTAAACAACCTAAAAACCAATATATTATCCAACTTTAGCCACGAAATAAGAACTCCTTTAAACGGAATAATGACGATAAGTAAACTGTTGCTGGAGGAAGAAAAAACGGAAGACAGAAAAAAACTTATTGAGTATTTAGAAGAAAGCAAAGAAAGACTACTGGACACCATTAACAGTTTATCTAATTTTAGTGAAATAGAAGCGATAAAAAGCAATTTAAACATACAAGAATACGATATTAATTATACAGTAGAAACCTCGTATAGAGAACATAAACACATGGCTCAGGCAAAAGATCTTACTTACGAATTAGAGCTAGACCCAACCTCTCCGCAAGTAAAAATCGACCAAACTTTATTTAAGTCGGCATTAAACAATATAATCCACAATGCCATTAAATACACCAATAAAGGAGGCATAATAATTAAGATAAAAACAAAAAAATCAAAAAATAATGTTTATATTTCGGTTACTGATACTGGAATTGGGGTAGATAAAGACAATTTTAAGAAAATATTTGACCCTTTTGTACAAGAAAGTATTGGTTTAAGCCGAAAATATGAAGGTACCGGTATTGGTCTAAGTTTATCTAAAAGATATATTGAGATACTGGATGGACAGATAAAAATAAAAAGCAAAATAGGTAAAGGCACTAAATTTAATATTATAATTCCGAAATGCCTATGAAAATCCTCTACGTAGAAGATAATAAAATAAATGCAATGGTAATGGATAAAATGCTATCCAAAAATAATTCTGATGTTATCATTGCAGAAAATGGCTCACAAGCTCTTAAAATTGTAAAGCAAGAAAGCCTGGATCTTATTCTTGTGGATATAAATTTAGGGCTTAATCAAATGGATGGCTGTGAGTTACTTCAAAGGTTTCGCAAACTAGATATACTTAAAAATATTCCTGTTTTTGCTGTAACCGCTTATGCCATGCCTGGTGATGAACAACGATTTATAAATGTTGGCTTTGATAATTATTTTTCTAAACCCGTAAATTTTGAACAACTTTTATCGGTAATCTCCAAAATAGGATCCTCTCTAAATAAAAAAGAAACTATTTGATTTTTTTTAGAAAAAAAACACACACTACATTCTTATCTAATTTGATTAAATCTAATACTTAGCTCTTTTTCCAAATCTCTAATGATTTTCACTTCAGATTTTGTCACTAGGGCCAAGGATATTCCTTTTTTTCCCGCTCTTGCTGTTCTTCCGCTTCTATGCGTATAATACTCTATTTGATCCGGCAATTGATAATGTAACACAAAAGCCAAATTAGCCACATCAATACCTCTTGCCGCAACATCTGTAGACACCAATAATTGTAATGTTTTATTTCTAAAAGCTCTCATTACCTTATCCCGATCTTTTTGAGTCATTTCCCCTTCAAGCAAGCCTACTTCAAAGTTTTTAGCTTTTAACTGCTTATAAAGTGTTCTTGCAGCAGCTTTAGTTTTTGTAAAAACAATACCCCTTCCATCTTTCTGTGTCTTTAAAAAATAAATTAAAGTATCTAATTTGTTCGCCTCATCCCCAACAACAAATTGATGTTCAATACCTTTATTAACAGCATCATCTTTATCTACAGTAACCTTTACCGCATTATTACTTACATAAGAGTTTATGATCTCGTTTAAAGAGGCTGGCATTGTTGCAGAAAAAAGCCAGATATTTCTGTCTCCTTTAGTTTTTGCCAAAATAGTGGTTAGATCTTTTTTAAACCCCATACTCAACATTTCGTCAGCCTCATCCATTACTATAGTTTTAATTTTAGAAATATCTATTGCTTTACGGCTCATTAAATCAATTAATCTACCCGGGGTTGCCACAATAATATGTGTAGGTTTCTTAAGTCTTGATAGCTGTATTTCTATTTTCTCTCCACCATACACAGATTCTGTAAAAATTTTATCTGTGTATTTTGTATATTTAAAAAGTTGTTTTGCTATTTGCTGTCCAAGTTCTCTTGTCGGAGCCAAAATCAAAGCCTGCGTATGTTTCTTTGAAGGATCTATCTGAGATAATATAGGAATCCCAAAAGCTGCCGTCTTTCCTGTTCCTGTTTGTGCCTTGCCAATAAAATCAGTTTGACTATTTATCAATACCGGAATTGCTTGTTCCTGTATTTTTGTAGGCACACTAATTCCCATTTCTTTAAGACCTTTATCAAGGTCTTTGGACACTCCCAATTCTAAAAAAGTCATACATCTCTTATTTAAGTTGCAAAAGTAAACGAATATCTATTCATAATTCAACTTAATTAAAAAATAACCTGCAAGATCAATAAATAATTTTAACAAGTAATACTCATAAAGTAATCAAAAAACTGTTTTTTAAGAGATAATCCTTTTTTATGAGAATGAGATTTGTTCATACAAAAACCACCTGAGCAATTAAAATCTGCTCCCTCATCTAATGTTATTACATCCAGCAAACTAACCTCATGGCCATGTTCATGATCAAAATGATCCTTACTTGTATCAATATCAAAAGTGTAAGAAAAAACCTCCTTTCCAAAAAGCATAGCATCTTGTTTTACAAAAGGATTAGAATTTGACGATAATATGTTTTCCTGCTCAAGAATAAATGAATCAATAAAATTACCGGACTGTGAATATCCCATATTAATAACCAATAAAAAAGCCGCAGAAATAGTGTTAAGTAAAAGTTTATTCATATAGTTAAATTAAATGATTACAGGGTAATTTTTATTAGTACTCTTAAGATACTATTCATAAGAAAAAAAAGTGTTTTCACACAAATACATCTCAAAATACATCGGCAAAATACATATATATTCGTTAAAAAACAATTTTTGTTAAAATTTTAACATTTAAAAAGTAAGGGAATACCGTTAAACAAGAAAAAAAGCTAGTAAATACTCTAAAACAAAATAAGATTATCTGAGGGATGATCTGGCAAATTTAATTTTGTTTCTAAATGATTGTTCAATTTATTTATAAAGTGCTTAGAAAGTAAAGGGGATTCTAATTCAATATTTTGGTGTATAAAAAAATGTATCTTGTTTATCCCTTGCTTTTTCCATTCTGCAAGTCTTTTTGTCCAATCCTCTAACCTATCATAATCCGACTCATGGTTTGCCCCTACATACCTTATAAATGCCTCATCATTTGTAAGTCGCATGTGTAAAAGATCTCTTCTGCCAGCAGTATCTGTTATAATATTGGTTATATTATTATTTTCCAGAAGATTATATAACTCATTTGCAACTACAGGATCATTAAACCAATCGGTATGTCTAAATTCTATAGCCAAACGTATCTCTCTTGGCCATTTTTCTATAAATCTTACAACTCTGTCAAAATCTTTGGGACTAAAATTACTATGCATTTGCAAGAATATAGTACCCAGTTTTTCTTTTAGGTGCACTACATGAGACAAGTACGTATCTACATAAGGCTGCACATCTTCATTTAATCTTTTTAAATGCGATATGTTTTGTACAAGCTTAGGAAAAAACTTAAATCCATACGGAGTTTTATCATACCACTTCTTAAATTGATCTTCAGAAAAAATCCTGTAAAACGTTGCATTAAGCTCTATACAATTAAACTGTTTTGAATAATACCCTAATTCGTCCTTGGTTCCCTTTGGGTAAAAACCTTTTAAATCTTGTTTATTCCACTTGGCACACCCTACATATACAGATAATTTTTCTGTAGATGTTTTTTTTAAAACCCTGGTTGTTTCCCTATTGTCCACAGGCAATATAAAATCTATAGAACCAGGGTCTTGTACTCTTCCAAATTTCATATCCAAATAATAAAGGTTAATAAATTAAGAATAAGTGTAACAAAAATAAAGTTAGACTGACTAATTTTATGAAAACATTATAAAAAATTATAAAAATGAACGCTTTAAAATCTATTTTGGTAGCTATTGTATTAGCTATTTCATCATCTTTTTACGCTCAAACTGCTGACGAAATAATTAATAATTACTTCGAGAACACAGGAGGTAAAGAAAATTGGGAAAAATTAGAAGGTATTACAATGAAAGGTGTAATGAAAATGCAAGGTATGGAAATACCTTTTGAACAGGTTATGATGAAAGATGGTCGCCAGGCTACTACTATTGATTTACAAGGCAATAAAATGGTTTGGGCTGCTTATGACGGAGAAACTTCATGGTCCAGAAATCAAATGACAATGGAAGCTGAAAAAAGTGACAATGAAGCTACCGAGAACATGAAAAAACAAATTAAAGACTGGCCTTCTCCCTTTTTAAATTACAAAGAAAAAGGCTATACAGTGGAGTTAGTAGGAAACGAAACTGTAGATGGAACTAATACTTTTAAAGTAAAAGTAACCAAAGACCCTATAACTGTTAATGGAGAATCTCTACCTAATATCTCTCATTACTATTTTGATACAGAAAACTTCGTGCCAATTATTGTTGAAGAAGAAATTCAGGATGGACCAATGAAAGGACAGAAAATAAAAATGTCTATTAGTGACTACCAAGAGGTTGAAGGTTTATACTTCCCTTTTTCGCAAAGTAGTGAATTTCAAAGTATGGACTTTAAAGAATTTGACCTAAATCCGGAAGTTGAAAAAACATTATTTTCCTTCCCTGAAGGAAAATAAATACAAATTATAACGTCCCCAAACTAAAAAATTGGGGATTTTTTTATTCGTATCTGAACTGTAAATTTTGATAGTTCAGGACATACAATACAAATTCATCAAACAAATAACCAATAATTTATGAGCAACAAATTTATAATTGCAGGTTTGACTATACTCTTTTCCATACATCTGCAAGCACAAGAAGTGGTTCTAAAAGGCAAAGAATTATTTGGAAACCTTGAAGCTCGACAAATCGGCCCTGCATTAATGAGCGGTCGAATTATCGATCTGGAAAACCACCCTACCAATAACAAAATTATTTATACCGGTACTGCCGGAGGTGGTGTTTGGAAGTCTTCAAATGGAGGTGCTAGTTTCAATTCTGTTTTTGACGATTATGCACAATCCATTGGTGTAGTTAAAATAGATCCCAATGATCCCGATAATACTGTTTGGGTAGGAACTGGTGAGATATGGACCAGAAATAGCGTCTCTATAGGAGATGGCTTATACAAATCAACAGACGGAGGTGCAAACTGGAAAAAAATGGGATTTGAAAATTCTGAACGAATTAGCAGTATCCAAATAAACCCAAAAAACTCTAATGAAATTTATGTGGGAGTTTTAGGGGCTTTATGGGGAGATAGTGAGGACAGAGGAGTTTATAAAACTACAGATGGTGGTAAAACATGGAATAAGATACTGTATCTTAATAACAAAACAGGAGCCAACGATCTTATAATGGATCCTAAAGACCCAAATGTATTATATGCTGCTATGTGGGAGTTTAGAAGAACCGCATGGGGTTTTAATTCTGGTGGTCCCAATAGCGCCCTGTACAAGTCTGTAGATGCAGGAAAAACATGGAACAAAATTCATAATGGTTTTCCCAAAGGAGATTTAGGAAGGTTTGCTATAGCAGTGGCTCCATCCAACCCAAATATAGTATATGCTGTAGTAGAAAGCAAAGAAGATAAAGGCTTGTACCGCTCTGATGACGCCGGAGCCAACTGGAAACTATTGAATGGAGATTTTGGTCTGGTAGTTAGACCTTTTTATTTTTCCAGAATTGTAGTAGATCCCAAAAATCCGGATATTTTGGTTAAAGGAGGTCTATTTGGATCTATATCCCGAGATGGTGGAAAAACATTTAAAAATCTGGGAAACATGCATGCCGACATTCATGATATTGTTTTTGATATAAACAACTCAGACATTATGTATGTAGGAACAGACGGGGGTATCTATAGAAGTTGGGATGGCGGATCCACTATGGATATGGTAGATAATTTACCTATTTCTCAATTTTATCATATTAGTGTAGATAATCAAGAGCCTTATAATATTTATGGAGGACTACAAGATAATGGCTCTTGGTGGGGCCCTTCTTCTTCTCCCGGAGGGATAGAAGCACGAGATTGGAAACCTGTTGGTCATGGAGATGGTTTTAGAGTACTCAAACACCCTACAAAAAACATCATATATTCTGAAATGCAAGGAGCGCAAAATGTATGGCGATATGATGTAGATAAAAACTATACCAAAAACATACAGCCACTTGCTATAAAAGGTGAAGCAGATTTACGTTTTAATTGGAATGCCCCAATGGCAGTTAGTAATCATCAACCAGATCGATTTTATATGGGAAGCCAATTTCTTCATGTAAGTGACGATATGGGAGATAACTGGAAAAAAATATCTCCGGATCTTACTACTAATGACCCTGCCAAACAAGATAAAGAATCCGGAGGTATTTCTGTAGATAAATCTGGGGCAGAAACACATACTACCATTTTTACTATTGCAGAATCCCCTCTGGATCAAAAAATAATTTGGGTAGGAACAGATGATGGTAATGTACAGGTTACTCAGGATGGAGGAACTACCTGGACGAATACAGTTGCCAATATACAAGGACTGCCAAAAAACACCTGGGTATACCATATTGAAGCAAGTTCCCACAACAAAGCTACTGCGTATGCTGTTTTTGATGGTCATACCTCTGGAGACATGAATACTTATGTATATAAAACTTCAGATTTTGGAAAAACATGGAAATCTCTTGTAACAGATGATATTAAAGGGTTTGCCAGAAATATACAAGAGGATTATGTAAACGAAGATTTATTATATCTTGGTACAGAATTTGGGTTGTTTATTACTATAGATAGCGGTAAAAACTGGTCGCACTTTACTAATAAAATGCCTGCTGCTGCTGTTCATTTTATTGATTTACAAAAAAAAACAAATGATTTGGTATTAGGAACTCATGGTAGAGGAATTATCATAATTGACGACATATCTCCGCTAAGACAAATAAATCAGGAAATGCTTGTTAAAGATGTTCACTTTTTTAACAGTAAACCCTCTGTTATTAAAGAAGAAAGTGGATTTGGAGGAGGAAGCACCGAGCTTCAATTCGTAGGAAGCAACCCTAATTCGTCTGCCAAAATTATTTATTACCTTAAAAAAAGGCATACTTTCGGAAAAATGACTCTTTCTATAAAGGATCAGGAAAATAATGAAATAGCAAGCCTTGTACCTAGCAAATCTAAAGGTATAAATATTGTAGATTGGAATTACAGAAAAAAAGCACCTAAAGTAGCCGCAGGAAAAACTTTTACTTTTGGTGGCTTTACTGCCCCAAGAGTTTCTGCAGGAAACTATAAAATAGTTCTTACAAAAGGTAATAAAGAATATGAAAGTACAATTATAGTACAAAATGATCCTGGTTCTTTAATAACAAAAGAAGACAGAACCCTACATAGTAAAACAACCCAAGAATTGTTTAATACGATGGAAGATCTTGCATACCTTGTCTATAAAATCGATCAAAATATCAATAAGGCTGAAGAAGTATTAAAAAAAGATCCGGCATCTCAAAAAATCACTTCTTCTTTAATTAAAGAATTAAATACCTTAAAAGAAACATTAGTAGTAACTACAGGAGATAATTATGTAGCAGAAGCAGAACCCGAATTACGAGAAAAATTAGCAAAGCTTTATGGTGAAGTAGCTAATCAATTCGAAAAACCTTCTGTTGCTCAAATAGAAAACAAAGAAGTCTTTGAAACAAAATTGAATGATGCGAGTGTAGCATACGAAAAAATAAACAACAAGCACATTTCTAAATTCAATAAATACTTAGAAAAAATAAAGGATACTCCTACAGAGGTTTTAAGCAAAGAAGATTTTATAAACAAATAAAAACAATCTCAAGTTTTACAGAGGTTGCCTTAAAAAAAATAAGGCAACCTCTTTGTATATAAACCAATCTACATATAGATAATACCATTTTAACTTAGTATTAAATTAACGTAGCCAAAAAACAAAAACGTTACATTCATACCATAAAATACATTCTATATTTACAGTAAACATATTGTTTATAAGTCGTTTAAAACTCTAATTACCTTTTTGGTTTTTGAGCACTACAATTAATTATTTTTAGTAAATCTTCATAATTATGGAAAACAGGGAATCAAAATTATTGGCAATTCGACCACAATTATTAAATGTAAGAGTTTCTGAAAACATGTCTGATGACGAACAGTTTCAGAATAAAACGATCCGGCCAATCGTAAAATTACAAGGAAATTTATTAATTGAAGTTTTTAAAAACTATATAAAAAAAAGAAAAAACACCTTTTATGAATTGTCTTTAGAAAAACGTTTTGACTTTATTGAGAATGCTATCCAAAAAGACATGAAATTCAGAAACAGTTTAAAAGGGATTATTATTGGTCAATTTACAGTAGAAGAGTATTTAATCTATATCAAAAATTCTTCTGCATTAAATAAGCGAATGATGAGTATTGTTAAAGAACGTTTGCAAGATAATATACAGTTATTAGAATATAAAGTAGCTTAACCCTTCTTTGTGTTTTAAAAATGACTAGTCCTAAAAAACTGCTACATTTTTTTAGGACTAGTTAATTACCAGATCATTTATGGTACCATTTAATTCTTAAATGAAATTACATTCAAATTCTGGTTTTTATACCAAATTAATTATGAAATGTCATATAAAAAACGAAATTGCTTTTTTGTTTTATAACGCTGTGATTGATTTGCATAGCAGTAGCTATGGAAATCACGAACAAAAAATAAAACAGAAAATAAATGAGTTTGGATGCGACATTTTATAGTTAAACTCGTATCCGTCTTTATTTTTTCAAATATCCTAATACATTCTTTTCAATCCGTTTTTCGATATCAGACACATCTCCTTTTTCAAAGGAAACACCAGTTATATTTTCATACAACTCAATATAGCGTTCAGAAACAGATTGTATATATTCCTCTGTCATATCAGGGATTTGTTGTCCTTCTTTGCCCTGAAAACCATTACTAATAAGCCATTGTCTGACAAATTCTTTAGACAACTGCTTTTGGGATTCTCCATTTTGTTGTCTTTCTTCGTATCCTTTGGCATAAAAATAGCGAGAAGAGTCTGGAGTATGTATCTCGTCTATTAATACAATCTTCCCTTCTTTGGTTTTTCCAAACTCATATTTGGTATCTACCAGTATCAACCCCCGTTTTGCTGCAATCTCTGTTCCTCGCTGAAAAAGTTTACGGGTATAATCTTCCAGAACCAAATAGTCCTCTTCAGAAACTATTCCTTTTAATAAAATATCTTCTCTGGAAATATCTTCATCATGCTCCCCGTTATCTGCTTTTGTAGATGGTGTAATAATTGGTTCAGGAAATTTATCATTTTCTTGCAACCCATCTGGCATAGACACCCCACAAAGCATACGTTTCCCTAATTTATATTCTCTTGCAGCATGCCCCGATAAATATCCTCTGATAACCATTTCAACCTTAAATGGTGTACAAAGATGACCTACTGCTACATTAGGATCTGGTGTGGCAATCAACCAATTTGGAACCAAATCTTCTGTTTCCTTCATCATTTTAGTAGCTATTTGATTAAGTATTTGTCCTTTAAAAGGGATACCTTTTGGCATTACTACATCAAATGCAGATAAACGATCTGTAGCAATCATTACCAAAAGATCATCATTTATATTATATACCTCTCTTACTTTTCCTTTGTATACAGATTTTTGATTAGGAAAATTAAAGTTTGTATCTACTATCGTGTTCATTACTTAATTTATGAGTGTTTTTAGTTTATGAGTTATATAGTATATGAGTAGTATATGTTTTTATTTGCGATTATTTAAACAAATTTTATGCTCTTAATCTCAAAACTTAAAACATTAACAAGCTCAATTACTTATTTCTCAACGAATTTTATCCGTTTCTGTTTTCAATATCTTTATATGCTGCGATTACTTTTTTTACCAATCTATGCCGTATTACATCTTTATCGTCCAGATAAATCATACCTATTCCCTGAATATTTTTTAATACCAGTAATGCTTCTTTTAATCCAGATGTAATCCTTCTTGGCAGATCAATTTGCCCGGGATCCCCAGTAATAACAAATTTTGCATTTTTCCCCATACGGGTCAAAAACATTTTCATCTGTGCATGTGTTGTATTCTGTGCTTCGTCCAAAATCACAAATGCATTATCCAAGGTTCTCCCCCTCATAAATGCCATAGGGGCAATTTGTATAACTCCTTTCTCGATAAGGCTTTCTAATTTTTCATTAGGGATCATATCTCGTAACGCATCATACAAAGGTTGCATATAAGGATCTAATTTTTCTTTAAGATCCCCTGGCAGGAACCCCAGATTTTCTCCGGCTTCTACAGCGGGCCGCGTAAGTATTATACGTCTGACTTGTTTTTCTTTCAAAGCTCTTACGGCTAATGCAACCCCGGTATATGTTTTTCCTGTTCCTGCGGGACCAATAGCAAAAACCATATCATTTTTATTACAAGACTCCACCAGTTTGCGTTGATTGGCAGTTTGAGCCTTGATCAACTTACCTCCTACCCCATGAACCAGTGTTTCGCCACTATTAGCCGAAGTTTCATAATCTTCTTTACTTTCGCTGGTAAGTACTCGCTCAATCACGTTCTCATCTATATGATTATATTTAACAAAATGTTCAATTAGCATATTCATGCGTTTATCAAACTCTTCGAGCATGTCTTCATCACCGTAAACCTGCATCTTACTGCCTCTTGCTACAATCTTTAACTTAGGGAAGTGTTTTTTTAATAGTTGAATATTGCTATTCTGTAGTCCGAAAAACTCTCTCGGATTTATATCTGTAAGTTCAATAATAAGTTCGTTCAAAAGCTATCCGTATTTTAGTATGATTTTTTTTAAGGATTGACTAAGTTTGCTAAAGTTATTTAGGTTTTGTAGGGAAAACAAAATAAAAATGAAAAACATATTGAAAAACAAACTTATCTCTTTTAAAATTAAGAGTATTAAAGAATGTAAACCTATAAGTTTTACTACCGTTTTTGAGTCCAAATAAAAACTTTAAGTAACTTCATAACAAATTTACATATTTTTAAGTGCTTACAACCAAAAGATATTAACAATTCGTATTTATGCCAATAATTACCTTAACTACTGATTTTGGGATCAAAGATCATTTTGTATCTGCGGTCAAAGGGGCCATTTATACAGAATTACCTGATGCAAAAATTGTGGATATATCGCATGAAATATCGCCTTTTCATATAACCGAGGCAGCATATATCATTCAAAATGCATATAAAAGTTTTCCTAAAGGAAGTATTCATATTGTAGGTATTGACAGTGAACTAAACCCGGAAAACAAACACATTGCTGTGCATCTTGACGATCACTATTTTATTTGTGCCAATAACGGATTAATAAGTTTGATAACCTCTGAATTTAATCCAGACAAGGTTGTTGAAATAAATATCCATGACGCTATTGTATCCAATTTTCCGGTATTAGACGTTTTTGTAACGGTTGCTTGTCATATTGCACGGGGAGGCACACTTGAGGTTATTGGAAAAAACACTCAAGAAGTTAAAACCATAAAAGGTATTACCCCTATCGTAAACCTAGGAGACAAACAAATCGTTGGGAGTATTATATATATAGACAATTACGGCAATTTGATTACCAATATTACCCGTAAATTATTTGAAGAAGTAGGAAAAGGACGTAAATTTAAAATCAAGGCTCGTACTGCTATTTTTGAAAATGTATATCATAAATACAGCGATGCTATTAATTTTGATATAGAAAAAAATAAACGGGAAGAAGACGGTAAAAAATTAGCTATTTTTAATTCTTGTGGATATTTAGAATTAGCTATCTATAAAAGTAATCCCAAAACTGTAGGTGGGGCTTCTAACCTGTTTGGCTTATATTATCGGGATACCGTTAGTGTTAGTTTTGAATAGTTTTATACCGTGTAAAAATAAGAAAAATGATTAAACGAATAGTAAAAATGGGATTTGTTCCTGATCAAATTGATGCTTTTTTAGAAAATTTTGAAAACAATAAAGATAAGATCAGAAATTTTGATGGCTGTAGTCATTTAGAATTATGGAGAGATATAAACCATTCAAATCAGTTTTTTACATATAGTTACTGGAAATCTGAAGAACACCTCAATAACTACAGAAACTCTTCGTTATTCAAAAGTGTTTGGAAAAACACCAAAAATAAATTTAATCAGAAACCAGAAGCATGGAGTATATCCGAAGTTTAACTTTTTTATAACATATAGCTTCCTTCATTTTCCTGATAACTGAAACTTCTAATTTAAATCAACTATGTTTGCATTAATCCAAAAAGAAATTAACACCTTTTTCTCCTCTTCCGTAGGGTATCTTGTTATTGCTGTTTTTTTGGTTCTTAACAGTCTGTTTTTATGGATTTTTAAAGGTCAGTTTAATATATTGGATAGTGGTTTTGCAGATCTTTCCCCCTTTTTTCAGATTGCCCCCTGGATATTATTGTTTTTGGTTCCTGCAGTAACCATGAGAAGCTTTTCTGAAGAAAAAAAACAAGGTACGCTCGAGGTATTGTTTACCAAACCAATTAAAACCTGGCAATTGACATTAGGAAAATATACAGGTAGTTTATGTTTAATTAGCATAGCTTTAATTCCCAGCTTACTTTATGTGCTTACAATATACCAACTTGGCAACCCTATCGGGAATATTGATATTGGTAGTATTACCGGATCTTATATTGCCTTATTTTTACTCTCATCCCTGTATACTGCAATAGGCATATTTTGCTCTTCGCTCACCAACAATCAAATTGTTGCTTTTATTAGTGCATTATTTCTATGCTTTATCTTTTACTTTGGTTTTAGCAGCCTTGCCAATTACCATATACTGGCAGCCGTTTCAGGTTTTGTAGAACAACTTGGGGGGCAAATGCATTATGAACGCATTAGTCAGGGTGTTATAGACACCAGAGATGTTATTTATTTTTTAAGTTATATATTGCTTTTCTTATTCTTCGCTATTATTTCGCTCAAAAAAGGAACTATAAAACAAAAAATAAAACCTCTTATCTTTATTTTGGGGGCAACTATCTTTATTTTTTTATCTGGAAATTCATTATATAAACGTTTTGATCTAACACAAGATAGTCGTTATACCCTTTCAAAAGCTACAAAAAATCTAGTCATTGAAGCAAAAGCCCCTGTAGTTATAGACATATTGCTCGAAGGGGATTTTCCTTCAGAATTTAAACGTTTGCAAATAGAAACCAAACAGTTATTAGAAGAGTTTAACGCCTTAAACCCAAACATCCAATATATTTTTACTAATCCATTAAAAGAAGAAGCTTTACGCTCACAAACTATAATGGAATTGCAAAAATTTGGTCTTACACCTATGGAAGTAAGTGTAAAAGAAAACGGAAAAACAGAGATAGAAACTGTAGTTCCCTGGGCTATTTTAAGTTATCAAAATAACAGTGTTAAAATCCCGCTTATAAAAAATACTATTGGAGCAACTTCTGAAGAACGTGTACAAAATTCTATACAACAGCTAGAATATGCTTTTGCAGACGGATTAACTAAACTTTTACATCCTAAAAAGCATAAAATTGCAGTGTTAAAAGGTAACGGACAATTACCCGATATCAAAATTGCAGATTTTATAAAAACCCTACAGAATTACTACTTTGTAGGAGCATTTACTTTGGATTCTGTTGCTAAAAATCCTGAAAAAACATTAGTGGATTTACAAAAGTTTGATATGATAATCAATGCTAAACCTACTGAGGCTTTTTCAGAAAAAGAAAAATATGTTTTAGACCAGTTTATAATGAATGGTGGTAAATCTCTTTGGCTTTTAGAATCTGTAGCGATGGAAATTGATAGCCTTATGAATCCCGAAGGGGCTTCTGTTGCCATAATGCAGGATTTAAGATTAGGAGATGTATTATTTTCTTACGGAGCAAGAGTTAACCCTGTTTTGATTAACGATTTGTACTCTGCCCCACTGGTATTGGCTTCTGGACAAGAAAATGAAACCCAATTTACTCCATACCCCTGGTTTTATGGGTCATTAACCAAAAGCACCAGTAACCATCCTATTGTAAAAAATATAGAATCTGTAAAATTTGAGTTTTCAAACCAAATTGATACCTTAAAAAACAGTATCAAAAAAACAATATTGTTAACCAGTTCTGATAAGTCTAAGACAGAAGGAGTTCCCAAAGAAATACGATTAGATAATATTATAAGAAGAAAACCAGATATAAGCAGCTATATCCAGGGGCCTCAAAATCTGGCTGTATTATTGGAAGGAAATTTTAAGTCTGCCTATAAAAGCCGAATAAAGCCTTTTAAAATAAAAAGTGACAAAGAAAATAGTAGCACTACAAAAATGGTTATTGTTGGAGATGGCGATATTATAAAAAACCAAACCCGAAAAGGACAACCAGTAGAACTGGGGTTTGATCCATCCATGAACCTGAAATACGGAAATAAAGAATTTTTATTAAATGTAGTTAATTATTTGTTAGACGACTCTGGTCTTATCGAAACACGAAGTAAAGAAATTAAAATAGCATTTTTAAATATAGAAAAAACCGTTGCAAACAGATCGATATGGCAAACTATTAATATTTTAGTGCCATTATTAATTTTATTCTGCTTTGGAGTTATATTCTCTTTTGTAAGAAGAAAAAAGTACCAAAAAAAATCTTAAAATTCTATTCTCTATCTTTGATAAATAAATAGCCCTGAATTTAAAACTATAAACCATCGAGTCTGAAACTCTAAATATTGTTCTTAAAACAGAAAATCTTTCTATTGGTTACCGAACCAAAAAGAAAATGAATGTTATTGCAACAGATATTAATCTTAAATTACATCAAGGTGAACTTATAGGGTTAGTAGGTGCTAACGGAATAGGAAAATCCACCTTGTTACGCACCTTATCCAGAGTACAACCTGCCCTGCATGGCAAAATCTTATTATCAGATCAGGATATTCAATCTTTTAAATCAATCGAACTGGCTTCGCAATTAAGTATCGTGCTAACAGAGCAAATTGCTTCAAAAAACCTAACCGTTCAAGAATTAGTAGCACTGGGCAGGCAACCATATACCAATTGGGTGGGAACAATAGCTGAAACAGATATAGAAAAAATACGAAAGGCAATCAAAATTACCCACATCACAGATTTAGTAAACAAAAGATGTTTTGAACTAAGTGACGGGCAAATGCAAAAGGTATTGATTGCCAGAGCAATAGCACAAGACACTCCTTTTATAATGCTGGATGAACCCACCACACATTTGGATATTTATCATAAAGCATATATTTTAAAACTATTAAAACGTCTTGCCTTCGAAACAAAAAAAACAATACTTTTTTCTACGCACGAAATAGATTTTGCAATACAACTATGCGATAAAATGATAGTTATGAATCGTGACGGGTTTGAGTTTGGAAGACCAAAAGAGTTAATACAATGTCGTGCATTCTCTTCTCTTTTCCCAGAAGATTTAATTCTTTTTGATACACAAACCGGTAGTTATAAGGTAAGAGGTTAAATACTTTTACTTTTTTACTATCAAAAAAAGGATATCTTTCTTCCTTTATTAACTCTTTAACGATTAAATGTACCTTTAATGGTTAAACAGTATCTATTCTATGGTATCTAACATACACCATTTAAACTAAAAACTATACTTTTATTCAGAATTTAAAAACCTATACAATTTTGAACAAAATTTTGAAACTTAAATCAATTTTAACCTTATTTATTATCACAGCCATTACATTTAGCTGTAGCTCTGATGATAATACAGACATTCAAGGTCCAAGTACCGAGACTACTTATGAATTAATCGTTAATACAACCAATGCTGGTAATATCGTTGAGCGTGATTTAAAAATCACTACTGCTGAGCTTAACTCAAAAGTTAAAGTAAATGTTACTTTTACTTCTGAGCAATCGATGAGACGATTATATATTGCTAAAAGTGAAAATGGAGGCACCTACGAACCTTTTGCATTTACAAACCAACAAGTAGATAAAAAAAAGGACGGATCTGTTGACCTTGTAGGGGATGACAAAAAAACATTTACTTTTAATATAGACTTTGACACTCCAAAAACTGTAGATGGTACTATAACTTATATTCTTTGGGCCACCACAGGAAGAGGAGATTTTAGAGATGTTAGCAAAAGAAATGCTATTGGTGAATTTGATTTTGGAACCATCACAATTACAGCAGGTAATGGAGCCGTAGGTGATGGATTAAAATCTTACACACAAACCATCCTTAATGCACCATTAGGAGATGGATCTTCTGGCACGTTTATGTCTGTTTTTGATGGAGAGATTTATAAAATTAATGAAGGAGAAGAATTAGCTGCTTTATGGGATTTTGGATATTACTACGGAGATACTAATAAAGCTTCTCTAGCATCTACATCAAATTACCCAAGCCTTTTTAACCATGATAATGATATAAACACCCCTCTTGTTGCAGTATCAACTTTAACCGGTGTTGCCCAGGAAGAGTTAAATAACTTCTACATAGCAAAAACTACAGAGATTGATTTTGATGCTATAACCAAAAGAGCCGATCTTGATGCAATTGTTAAGCCTGACACAGAGGTTGTGACCAAATTAATAGTTGGAGATATCCTAATATTTGTAGATGATTACGGTAATAAAGGAATGATAAAAATTACCGAAATAGTTCCTGGGATTGGAACTAGCGGTAAAATTACATTTGATATAAAAGTACAAACATCACAAATATTTAAACCATAATTTAATGATTATATTATAGTTAATCATTAACTACCAATTAATATAAGAAGCTATCTCTAAAAGGATAGCTTCTTTTTGTTTATGAGTCAATTTAGAATCTTTATCTTTGAATAAACGAAAGAGTACATGTCAGAATACACACCGATCATCATTGCTATACTAACAATGATAATTTCAATTATCGCTGGTTTTTTTATAGGTAAATATGTAATATCATTACAATATAAAAGCGAAAAAAGCACTGCCGATGAAAGAGTCAATCAATTATTAGTACAATTTAATGAACATAAAAACACCTCAGAAAAACAGTTATCTGAAATAACTAAAGAACGGGAAGAGATTCGTAGAGAAAAAGATTTTCTTAGTACAGAACTTACCCGTCGTAATTCTGAATATGAAAACTTACTGATAAAAAATCAAGAGCAAAAAAGTGAAGTCGAAAAACTTCAAGAAAAATTCACTAAAGAATTTGAAAACCTTGCCAATAAAATTCTCGAAGAAAAATCTAATAAATTTACAGAGCAGAATAAAGAAAACATCAAAAATATTCTGAGTCCTTTACAAGAAAAAATCAATACGTTCGAAAATAGAATTGAACAAACCCATAAAGAAAGTATCGATTACCATGCCGCTTTGCGCCAACAAATAATTGGTCTTAAAGATCTTAATGAACAAATGAGCAAAGAGACAACCAATCTAACCAAAGCATTAAAAGGAGATAGTAAAATGCAAGGTAATTGGGGAGAATTAGTACTGGAACGTGTGCTGGAAAAATCCGGGCTAGAAAAAGACCGGGAGTATTTTATGCAGCAAAGTTTTACAAAAGAAGATGGGCAAAGAGTTATGCCCGATGTCGTAATTTATCTGCCAGATAATAAAAAAATGATTATTGATTCTAAAGTAACGCTTACCGCTTATGAACGATATGTAAATGAAGAAGATAATGCTTTACAGGCAGTCCACCTTAAAGAGCATATTACCTCTTTAAAACGCCATGTTGACCAATTGTCCGAGAAAAATTATCAGGACTTATATGATATTGATTCCCCTGATTTTATATTAATGTTTGTGCCTATTGAACCTGCATTTGCAATTGCCATAAACCAGGACAATAAATTATATAATCAAGCATTTGAAAAAAACATAGTAATTGTTACCCCTTCTACCCTACTGGCTACTTTACGTACCATTGATACTATGTGGAACAACGAGAAACAACAACGTAATGCTATCGAGATTGCCCGACAAGCAGGAGCTTTGTACGATAAATTTGAAGGATTGGTTAAAGATCTTATGGGAGTTGGCAAAAAAATAGATGAAGCAAAAAAAGATTATTCGGCTGCAATGAATAAATTAGTAGAAGGTAAAGGAAACTTAATTACCAGCGTAGAAAAACTAAAAAAAATGGGAGCTAAAGCTAAAAAATCTTTACCCGAAGCTATTATTAACAGAGCAACAGACGAAAACGAATAAATCGTACTTTTATAAGAATTAAAAACCTGTAACTATGACATCTAATTTTCCAGAAATATTACTTAGGGTATTGGGGACTCTTTTTTATATCCTGCCAATTTTGCTTTTTATTATCCTTGCTATCTATTATATGGGTAAAACACAATCTTCAAAAGAAGGAACTTTAATTCTTATTGGTAATATATTAATCTTAATTGTTGCTATCCTACATCAATTTTTATATTTATTTATCGATGATCTTGGTATTGATTTATATACCATAATTAATGTTGGTATAAATACTATTTCCTTTATAGGATCTGTTTTATTCTTAATAGGCGTATATATTATGGTTCAAAAAATAATTAAACCCTGAAAAAAAACCTTAAAATTAAGAAACAAAAAATATGAAAAAAATACTTGCAATACTTATTATAGCAATCATATTAATTTTTGCAGGCTGGTATGCTTTTATCTATTATGCATCTTACAGCGAAGGAACAAGGAGTGGAGAGCTTATAAAATTCAGCCACAAAGGAGTCGCTATCAAAACCTGGGAAGGAGAAATAAGTCAAGGCATCTCTGGGGCACAAATATTTAGTTTTTCGGTAGAAGATAATAAAAAGGATATTATCCAAAAATTAGAAGAATTTCAAGGTCGATATGTAAAATTAAAATACAAAGAACGATTTGCTAAAATTTCATGGCTTGGCGACACAAAATACTTTGTTATAGATGTAATAGAAGAAGACTCTCCCCATTTCAGAAATAAATAAAATACTATTTTAGTACCAATACAAAAAAATAAATCACTTGAAACCCATAGTTTTAGCAAAAAGATCAAACTCTTTTTGATGGTCAAAGCCATAATCAATTATTTGTAATTCCTGCATAGGCCAGAATCCAAAAAATCAAAAGATGGATTGCCCATTAAGTGTAAGGGAACAAACATTGCCAAAACATTTATAGAAACTAAAGTAACTGTAATAAAATTGCAGGGTTTTGACCTGTTACTTGAAAATAAACTAATATTGTGAAAAAATATAAAAGCACTAAAGATTCCAGAGTGATCATTTCGCAACTTATGCTTCCTTCTCACTCTAATTTTAGCGGAAAAATACACGGAGGATATATTTTATCTTTAATGGATCAAATAGCATTTGCCTGTGCTTCTAAACATTCTGAAGCATATTGTGTAACCGCAAGTGTGGATAGAGTAGATTTTTTAAAACCAATTGAGGTTGGTGAGCTTGTTACCCTAAAAGCATCTGTTAATTATGTAGGAAACACCTCGATGGTAGTTGGAGTTCGGGTAGAATCTGAAAACATACAAAATGGAAAGATGAAACATTGCAACTCCAGCTATTTTACAATGGTTGCCAAAAATAATAAAGGAGAAAGTATTTCTATACCCGGTTTAATCTTAGAAAATAAAACTGCGATAAGACGCTTTGTAAGAAGTATAACCAGAAAAGAGGATGCTACTCTAAAACGTAATCGTTTTAAAGAATCAGAATTTGAACCAGAACCCCACTTTGAGACCCTAAAAGAATACAATGTAAAAATTAATCTATAATTAATTTTAGCTATTTAATTATATTAGTAATAAATAAATAAAATAATGTTATGAAAAACTCGTATAGAATAATTTTATTGCTTCTCATTACTATACTAAGCATAAGTTGTAGTAGCAGCGATGATAACTCAGAACCTGCTCCTACCAATCCTAATCCTAATAAAATCACAACATATAATGCCGATGTAAAATCAATAATAGACAATCAATGTATAAGTTGCCATACAATACCTCTTGCAGAAGGTGCTCCTTTTGCTATGCGCAATTATGCAGAAACAATTAATGGAGTAAACAGAGACCTTGTACTTAGAGTAAAATCCAATGGGCAAAATGTAATGCCTCCTGCCGGCAGATTACCACAAGCAACTATAGATATTATTTTGGATTGGGAAGCAGATGGTTTTAAAGAAAATTAATATAATAATACCTTAAAATAAAGAAGCTGAATGTATTATTCAGCTTCTTCGTAACTACAACATAATATATCAATACTTAATTTACGGTAGCAATAGGAGCAGTATACCCTCCTTTGCTTACAGATCCATCTGTACCTGTACTGTTACCTCTAAGTAATAATATTCCTGCAACGTGTGGCGACGCCATAGAAGTACCGGAAATTCTATTATATCCCCCGTTTAACCATGTAGACCACACATTAGTACCTGGTGCCCATCGATCCACACTTCTACCATAACAAGAACTATACGCTGGACCATCTGTATTTGTCATATTACCAACATTCCAGGAGTTAGCAGTTTGTAATCGTTGTGGAGAATAATACTGTGTGTTATCATTGTTGTTACCTGCTGCCATTGCACCATAGGTAGTTCTTTCTAAGTTTCTAAAAGCGTTATCTGTTGCAACATCAGTATGACGGTTTTCATATCCTATACTATAGTTCCATGTATCGCCATTGCTTGCATTAGCTGCTACATAATCTACACCTCCAAGAATAGATGCATCACTTCCTCTTCCGTCAGCATCTAAAACCCTAACAGATACTACCGTTGCCCCATAAGCAACTCCTATTACCCCAGAGCCATTATTTTTTGCAGCAACAGTTCCTGCCACATGCGTACCATGACCATTTTGATCTTGCCATGATCCACCAACAAAACTTCTGCTACGGTTAGTATCTATATTCAAATCACTATGAGGAGAAACCCCACTATCAATAATCCAGCAAGTTCTTCCGCTACCATCTGCTCTACCTACCCGGTTGATACCCCAAGGCAAAAAGTCTCCACTAGGCAACCAAGAATCATTGGTCACTGCTTTATTATGTACAGTTGCAGGAAGTTGATCTACAGGCTCTCCCATTTCTATATTCAATTTTCTAATATAGTTAGGCTGTATATATGCCACATCAGGATCATTTTTAAGCATTTCTACTTGCTTTTCAGATAAGCCTTTTACATGAAAACCTTGTATTGCATTACTATACACTTGTTTTACATTATCTTCTTGTATTGCATATTTAGATAATGTTTGTTGTGATTTTGCTTTTATTCCAGCATTTTTTCCTTGTAAAGACTTATTTTCATTATAAACAACAATATATTCTCCAGGTATTGCTTGGTCTGCTCCGATTGTTTGTGCAGTCTCTACTGGTTCTATAGTATTTTCAAAATCTGTAACTTGGTCGTTATCTTTTTCACAGCTATAGAAGAGCATAGAAAAAACAGTAATAATACTTAATATTCTAAGTTGAGTTTTCATTAAAATTTGATTTTTGTGTTAAACGTTTTATTTAAATTGAAATTAAAAAGTTGAGCTCTCATTAAAATTTACATTTCAAATGTAGAAATTAATCCAAATAATCAAATACGGTAAAAACATAACATACAACAACTTACACCATATAAATAAGCTCAAAAAAGAAGAACAAAAGAGATATTAAAGATAAATGCAACATTGTTGCTTTATTAAAAATCAATACGTTATAAAAAAATTATAATCTTGTATGTAAAGAAACATTACGTGTTAAATCATTAGTTTTAAAACATCAAAAAAACATTAAATTTTAACTAACTTTAACTTTATTAAACATTAATTTAACTTAAAATTAAAGCAGAATGTGTTTCAAATCACTTAGAAGCATCAAATATTTCAGAATATCAGAGTATAAATCACCCTTCAAAAAAGATACTTAGTTGAAATATTCAAAGTTTTTTGTGAAAAACTTTGAATATTTTATCATTTCTAAATTCTTTTTTTGCTATAAATCAAAAATATCCAGAAAACAAAAAAGACCGGATTCTTGTTTTTTAATTTAGAATCCAGTTTTTTTTACTTACAATTAATTAATAACCAGGAGTCCTAACTCACGAGGTATGTTTCTGAAAATATTATATTTTGTTTTTGGGGCAAACCCCGGGCATTTACTCAATGAGAAATTAAAAACCAGACCTATTTAAGTACACTTTATGTTTCAAATATAAATCATAAAATTGATCGCCTTCAAAATCTTCTATAAACAAGATGCCCTCTCCTGTCTTTTTGATCTCGGGACCTCGCTTTTGAAAACTTGTTAAATAAAGACACTGGTTTTTTAATCGCTTTTTAATATTTATCGAATTAGCTTTGTATATGATTCATAAAAAACTCTATAGATATCTCTTCCAGCGTATTTGTAGTTGTATCATCCGAAGCTGGCAAACCCGAATTATTAGACAATATGATTAAAGCCTTTTCTTCTAAAGGTTCTATTATAATAAGCGAATAAAAACCACCAGTGGTTCCATTATGAGAAATAATTTCATGACCATTATTAGTAGTAGTGTTCCATGCCCTTCCTATACCATTAGTTTCAGAATGTTTAAAAGTCAGGGTTCTGTTTATCCTGAACACTTCTTCTAACCTGTTATCTCTGTTATAAAAGTGGATATGCGCCCGGGCATATTTTTCCATATCTTTGAGTGAAGAGTATATCCCTCCAGAGCTTTGCCATTGGTTCCATCTCCAGTAAAAACCTTTTCTTCCATCACTAAGATAGGCTCCCATTTTTTTGTCATCAGCATTAGAAATTTCATTTAACTCCATTGCAGAGGCATACATCTCTAAAGGCTGAAAAATATTTTTTTGCATAACATTGGCAAATGAAAGACCCGTTTGCTCTGTAATAATTAATTGTAATATAGCATACCCTAAGTTCGAGTATTCATAAACTGTTCCCGGAGCTCTTGTAAGTATAATTTGATTCCAATATTCTGTTAGCTTTTGTTTATCATAATTGCCCACAGGGTTAGAAAAGTGAGAGTAATTCAAATAATCGGCAGGAAAATTGGGTAATCCCGACGTATGATTAAGCAAATCCTCAACTGTGATTTCACGTTCTTTATAAGAAATCTGAGAAAATGTAGCTGGAAGCAAGGTACTTACAGCAGTATGAACTGTAATCCCTTTTTCTAGAAGTAGTTGAGTTACCATTGCTGCTGTAAAGGTTTTGGAGATAGATCCTATTTCATATAAACTATTCTCGGTTGGAGTAATTTTGGAACCTCTTTTTGTTTCTCCATAATTATAAAAGATAGTTTGATCTCCATTAATTACTGCAACACTAAGCCCAATTTTACTTTCTTGTTTGATATAAGGGGTAAATGCTTCTTTTGCAGCCAAATCTATTTTAAACTTAAATATATTTTCCTCCTCCAAGGTACATGAACTAATGGCTAATGTGATTGTAACTAACGTAAAAAGTATTTTTTTCATCTATTTGTTTTTTGACAAAAAAAAGGAACAAATAGTAAGGGACAAATTGAGATTGACCAACGGCAATCAATTCTTGACAGACGGTTTTACCATTCATCAATCCATATCCTCCTTTGATAAATTATCGTACCAAGAGTTATTGTAAATAGCTATTTTAGCACCCCGCATAAATTGTATGTATGTATAAAACCCTAGAGATTTTAAAACACAGTATAGCATGGCTAATAATACTAGTTATAATTAATTCTTTACCTTGGTTCTGGCAGGGGTTTGAGAGTACTAACGGGACCTTTTTGATCCCTTCTTTGTACGGAACGGCTTTTAATATTTTTGTGGTATATTTCAATGCTTTATATCTCTATAATATAAAAAAGGCCTCCCCTGTTTGGTATTGGTTAATGGTATTTGTTCTTATTATGGTCACCAGTATAATAGAAGGAGGTTTTGACTATTACTATGCAAAGAAAATAGAGTTATTAGATACTATTTTTGAACAAGCAAAAAAGTATCAAAAAGAAGAAGGAGGGTTACTTGGGTCGAAGATAAAAATAGAGCTCTATGTCTATATTTATCAGTATTTCCTTAATAATTTTCTGGTACATTTGGTATTTTGGTTTTTATCTTTTTCATATATCCTTCCGATGCAAAACATGAAAAATGATAGATTAAAAAAAGAATTGGAGAAGGAAAAACTGCGTGCCGAAATAAAAATTTTGAAAGCACAAATCAACCCGCATTCTTTGTTTAATGGTATTAATAGTATTTATTATCTTATTGATAAAGATAAAGAAAAAGCAAAAGATGTACTTGTTCGTTTTTCAGAACTGTTGCGTTATCAGATTTATGAATGCTCTGTAGATAAAATTTCTCTTGCAAAAGAGGTTCTTTTTTTAGAAAACTACTTTGATCTTGAAAAAACACGAAAAAAAGCTGATTTAGAAATAGAGTTTACCTATAATATACATGAGACAGAACATCTAAAGATAGCACCTATTTTATTTATCGCATTTGTAGAAAATGCATTCAAATATGTAAGCAGTTATCCCGAAAAAAAGAAAAATATAATCAAGTGTGAGATTCAGATCCACGATAAAAAACTTCTTTTTACTATAGTCAACTCTGTAGATGAAGATATTAAAAAAGAAATATGCCCTTCAAAAAATGGAGTTGGTATCCGTAATGTAAAAGAAAGATTAGCGCTATTATATCCCGAAAGGCACAGTCTAGATATAACTCATCAATTCAAAACATTTACAGTAACATTAATAATTAATCTAGATGAATAAAATACGTTGCTTAATAATAGACGATGAAGCGTTGGCTAGAGAAGGATTAAAGAATTATGTAGCTCAAATAGAGTTTTTAAAGCTTATAGGGGTTTGTAAAAACGCATTACAGGCTCAAAATATAATAAACGAACAGCCTATTGACTTAGTTTTTTTGGATATAGAAATGCCAAAACTCACAGGAATCACTTTTTTAAGAACCATAAAAAATGCACCTTATGTAATATTTACAACGGCATATTCTCAATATGCTTTAGAAAGTTTTGAATTTGACGTGATTGACTATTTATTAAAACCAATTTCCTTAGAACGGTTTCTACAAGCTGTAAACAAAGCGTTTCGCATTATCAACAAAACAGCCGAAACCTCTGAGGATAGTTACTTTTTTATAAAAGATGGACATACCCTGGTCAAAGTTTTTATTACTGAAATTTTATTTATAGAAGCAGCTCAAAATTATGTAAATATTGTAACTGTATCCAATAAGTATATGGCACTAATCCAGTTAAAATCTATTCTGGAGCTGGTACCAGAAGAACAGTTCGTTCAAATACACCGAAGTTGTGTGGTAGCTATCCCAAAGATAGATGTAATAGATGGTAATCAAATTATAATTCAAGAGCACAAATTGCAAATTAGCAGAAGGTTAAAGAATGATGTGCTCAATAAAATCCTGGATGATAGGATTATTTAAAAAGATCTATTTTGAAGTAATTTGAGATAAAAAAAGAACATTTTATTACGATAAATTCAAATTGTAAATGGTATTTAGTTGAAATATTCATGATAATTTCTCAAAAGCTCTTTGTTTCTTTCAGAGAAACCTTCTTTTAGAGCTATTTTAAAAAAATCACAGTAAAAAAGAGGGTGTCTAACTTTTCAGGCACCCTCTTGATTTTATAACTGATTATTTGTTGTTGTTTTAAAACTTAAAAATCAGCCTATTTTGTTTTTTCAATCTTTGTAACGAATATTAAAACGTTATAACAATAAGATTTTAAACTATTTACTTAAATACATTTTACGCCTCGAATACAAATCATAAAATTGATCGTCTTTAAGATCATCTATAAATAATATACTCTCTCCCGTACTTTTCATTTCGGGCCCTAGTTTTTTATTTACATTAGGAAACTTATTAAATGAAAATACCGGTTGTTTAATCGCATACCCTTCTAAGTAAGGATTAAAATCAAAATCCGTAACTTTTTTATCCCCCAACATAACTTTGGTTGCATAATTTACATAAGGTTCTCCATAGGCTTTTGCTATAAAAGGGACTGTTCTGGACGCTCTTGGATTTGCTTCAATAATATACACCATATCATCTTTGATAGCAAATTGAATATTTATTAAACCAACCGTATTTAATGCCAGAGCTATCTTATGGGTATGATCTTTGATTTGTTGCATTACAAACTCGCCCAAATTAAAGGGGGGTAATGTGGCATTAGAATCTCCCGAGTGAATCCCACAAGGTTCTATATGCTCCATAATACCAATTATATGCACATTTTCCCCATCACATATCGCATCTGCCTCTGCTTCTATAGCACCATCCAGATAGTGATCCAATAATAGTTTATTATTAGGTATTTTACGAAGTAAATCAACAACATGTTCTTCTAATTCTTGTTTATTGATAACAATCTTCATTCCCTGTCCTCCCAATACATAAGATGGTCTTACCAAAATAGGAAAATCCAAACGATCCGCTACTTCCAGTGCTTCCTCTGCTGTTTCGGCTATATCAAATTCTGGATAAGGAATATTATTTTCTTTTAGCAGTTGAGAAAAATGCCCTCTATCCTCTGCCAAATCCAAAGATTTGTAACTTGTCCCGATTATTTTTATTCCATATCGATCCAGTTTTTCTGCAAGTTTTAATGCCGTTTGACCACCAAGCTGAACAATTACCCCTTCAGGTTTTTCATGCCTGATAATGTCATAGATATGCTCCCAAAATACAGGTTCAAAATATAATTTGTCTGCTATATCAAAATCTGTAGAAACTGTTTCCGGATTACAATTAATCATTATTGTTTCGTATCCACACTCTGCAGATGCTAATACCCCATGTACACAACAATAATCAAATTCGATTCCCTGACCAATTCTGTTTGGCCCGGAACCTAAAACAACTATTTTCTTTTTATCACTAACAATACTTTCATTAGAAACATACTTTTTTCCTTCAGGTGTTTCGATTTCTGCTTCAAAAGTAGAGTAAAAATAAGGTGTTTGTGCTTTAAATTCTGCAGCACAAGTATCTACTAGTTTATAAACCCTGTTTATACCAAATTCATCCCTTTTATTGTATACTTCACTTTCATAACATCCTACCATGTGAGCTATCTGTCTGTCGGCAAAACCTTTTTGTTTTGCTTCTAAAATCAATTCTTTGGTGAGGGATTGTATAGTATAGGTAGAAATTTCTTTTTCAAGATTGTACAGCTCCTCATATTGTTTAAGAAACCACATATCAATTTTAGTGATTTCGTGTATTCTTCGTAAAGGAATCCCGATCTGGATAGCATCATAAATCACAAATACCCTGTCCCAGCTGGCGTAGGTTAATTTTTCTATAATCTGGTCATAATTCTTTTCTCCTTTTCCGTCTGCACCAAGTCCATTTCTTTTTATTTCTAAAGATTGTGTCGCTTTGTGCAATGCTTCTTGAAATGATCTGCCAATAGCCATAACTTCTCCCACAGATTTCATTTGAAGCCCCAATGTACGATCTGATCCTTCAAATTTATCAAAATTCCATCTTGGGATTTTTACGATAACATAATCCAAAGTAGGTTCAAATAATGCAGATGTTGATTTAGTAATCTGGTTATCCAGCTCATCCAAATTATACCCTATCGCCAATTTTGCTGCTATTTTAGCAATTGGATATCCTGTTGCTTTGGATGCCAAAGCAGAGGAGCGAGAAACCCTTGGGTTTATTTCGATAGCAATAATATCTTCTTTTTCGTCCGGGCTTACTGCAAATTGCACATTACACCCTCCGGCAAAATCACCAATACTACGCATCATGTGTATTGCCATATCCCGCATTCGCTGAAAAGTTTTATCACTTAAGGTCATTGCAGGTGCTACTGTAATAGAATCTCCGGTATGAATCCCCATAGGGTCCATATTTTCAATAGTACAAATAATAACAACATTATCATTATTATCGCGCAATAGCTCTAGTTCATACTCTTTCCATCCTATAAGAGCTTTATCGATCATTACTTCATGAATTGGAGAAATCTCAAGTCCACGAGTAAGCAACTCATCAAAATCTTCTTCTTTATATACAATAGATGCTCCTGCACCTCCAAGGGTGTAAGAAGCTCTGATCACCAAAGGAAAACCAAAATCCTGAGCAATCTCTTTTCCTTTCAGGTAAGAGTTTGCAGTAGCTTGAGGAGCCATAGGAATGCCTATTTTAAGCATCAGCTCTCTAAATTGCTCTCTGTCTTCAGTAATATTTATAGCATCTATATCTACCCCTATAATATCTACTCCAAAATCTTTCCAGATACCTTTTTCGTCTGCTTCTATACAAAGGTTAAGAGCTGTTTGTCCTCCCATTGTAGGCAAAACTGCATCAATCTGAGGATGTTTTTTTAATATTTCTATTATTGATTTTGTGTTTAACGGCTTAAGGTATACATGATCTGCCATAGAAGGATCTGTCATGATCGTTGCAGGGTTCGAATTAATCAGAATTGTTTCAATCCCATCTTCTCTAAGAGACCGTAATGCTTGTGTTCCAGAATAATCAAACTCACAAGCTTGTCCAATAACTATAGGTCCTGACCCTATTATAAGTATACTCTTTAGTTTTTCTTGTTTAGGCATGTAATAACAATATTGCTTTTTTCTTAAATTTTATGTATTAGATATAAAAAAAGGCGCTACCTATAAAGTAACACCTTTAATATTTTAAAGCACTTTACCATTAATGCTTATGTCTTAATTCTGAAGAAACAGATAGCTTCTTTCTTCCTTTTGCTCTTCTGCGAGCTAATACCTTTCTACCATTTGCAGAAGCCATGCGCTCTCTGAAACCGTGTTTGTTTTTTCTCTTTCTCTTCGATGGTTGAAACGTTCTTTTCATTGCTATCTATCTTTATAAATCTTCTTGAAATATCTAAATTTAATCTTAATGGGTATCTGCCCCAAAAACTGCGTGCAAATATACGAAGAGTTTTTACTTTGACAAATCTAATTATCAAAATATTTTTATTTGTTTTTATTACCTTTGCGCCAAGTTAATAATTAAACTTTTTCAATGTACAATAAAAATATAAAATTAGTAATTGCTGCAATCGTTATTGGTGTGGCTATATGGCAAATAATTGAAGGATATATAGGTAATGGAGTTATGCTTGTTTTATTGGCCGCAATTTTCGTTTTTTTATATTTCAAAAATGAACTTATACTACTTGCTTTCTTGAAATTAAGGAAACAAGATTTTGAAGGTGCCAAAAAATGGCTGGATAAAATAAAAAACCCGGAAAGTGCTTTAACTATAAAACAACAAGGATATCTCAACTATCTTCTGGGTATTATGCTTTCACAAACTAATATAACGCAAGCAGAAAAACATTTAAAAAAAGCTATAAAATTAGGTTTGTCTATGAATCAGGATCTTGCGGTTGCCAAACTTAATCTTGCAGGTATAGCTATGACCAAAAGACGAAAAAGAGAAGCTCAAATATTACTAACAGAAGCAAAAAAACTAGACAAACACAATATGCTGAAAGATCAAATAACTATGATGAAACAGCAAATGAAAAAAATTTAGGCATACTAATTGTGCAATAAGATACGTTTAATGTATATTGTAATGGTATAATATTTTGTGCAATTTGACTATATTATATATGAAATTTGTGTGCAAAAAATATTTTTTTAAAGACTTTATATTACATTAGCTACCGTAATCTATTTATATTATAATGAAGAAATTATTAGTTCTGGGGATTTTGTTTTTTTATTTTAGCAATTCCTTTGCCCAAGAAGAAAGAAAAATACCTTTTTCGGTCGCTATCTCATCCCACATTGTTAAGTATAATCAAAAAATAGATGTGGCCTATCAAGATAAAGATCTGGAACGGGCTGAGTTCTTATTTGATTCTTTGGTTACCAATCACCTTAATGGTACATATATGGATAATTTTAATGTTTATCCATTAAAAGGAGAATCTGTCTCGTTAGAAGAATTTGATAAACCCGTATTTTTAATTACTTCTGCTTCGTGGTGTGTTCCTGGTGTAGGAGAAATTCCGGCTCTTAATGATTTGGTAGACAGGTTTCACGATCAGATAGATTTTGTAGTATTGTTTTGGGATACAAAAGAAAACCTAAAAGAAAAAACAAAAGAGTATACTCAAAACATAAAGTTAGTATACATTGATGAAAAGACAAATCAGGATTCTTATATTATAAACAAATTAAAGCATGCCTTAGGTTTTCCCATGATGTATTTTATGGATAAAAATAAAAAGATTTTGGATATACGAAAAATAGTTGTGCACCACTCTAGTGAAACACTAAGCAATTCGTATAATATCCATTTCAATTCTTTATCCAAAGGCGTCTCTCTTTTAATTGCCGATCTGGATTTGAATTCTGAAACGGATACAACAGAGAGTGTTATAAAACAAAATGAAGAAGATCACCGTAATGAAGAAGAACGAAACATTGATGAAGAATATGAGATATATAAAAAAGAAAGGGATTCGTTAAATAACATTAAAAGAAAGGGTAACTAAAAAACACATCCTTTTCTTATTTACTTACCAAATATCATTTTTATCGCAACTATAAACAAAACACCTCCAAATATTTTTTTTAAAAGAGCCTGATTTATAGATATAGCAAGTTTACTACCCAAATACCCCCCTATAACAAATGTTATAGCTATAATAATAGCATATTTCCAGTTTACATATCCTTCCTGATAGTAATTATAAGCTGCCAATAGAGTTACAGGAACTGCCAAAACAGCCAAACTTGTTCCTTGGGCTTCATGCTGAGAAAAATTTACCCATAAAATCAACAGAGGAATCATTATTACACTCCCTCCTATCCCCATGGTTCCGCTAAAAAAACCTGCTAATAGTCCTATTAAGATTAATGATATAAGTATAGAAGTATTCATAAAATCACTTTAAAAAAGTTGCTAACTTAATCAAAAATCCATTAAAAAACATCCAAAAGCTTTATTGTCCTGTTCCTGATGTATAATATCCTTCTCGGGGGATTTGTATTAAGTACCCTTTGCCTGTAGAGTTGCTTAAATGCGCTTCTCTAAGCCATGGATTATGTAATTTTAATATTTTATAGTTTATAGCATATTGCTTTGCAAACTCATTAAAATCAGAGATCGGTTGATCTACCAGTATATTAAAGGTAGGGATATGCTTATATAAATCTTCATTATTAAAATTAAACCCGTATTGCTTTGGGTTACTCAAAATTTCTTTTACTGCAACTATTCTAAACACATATCTTCCTGTTTCTTCTCCCAACAAGAGATCATAATACGACTTTGCTTCCTGTTTGTCCAGTTGTCTGTTTATACCGGCTACACCTGCATTATAAGCTGCAGCTGCCAGAGTCCATGACCCTAACCGCTCTTTAGCATTTTTTAAATATTCGCAAGCCACTAATGTAGATTTTTCGATATGATATCTTTCATCCACATTTTGATTTACTTCTAATCCATATTCTTTGGCAGTACCTTTTAATATCTGCCAAAAACCGGTTGCATTTGCAGGCGACACTGCCTGGGTCAAACCGCTTTCTATAACTGCAAGATATTTAAAATCTTCAGGGACACCTTGTTCTTTGAGGATAGGCTCTATAATAGGAAAATATTTATTTGCCCTTTTAAAAAGCAATAACCCATTAGATTGCCAATAAGTATTTACCAACAATTCTCTATCCATCCTCTCTCTTATATCCGGATTTTTTATAGGAACCAACTCTCCTGAAAAATTAAGGTTATCTGGCATTGGTATAGCATAAACGTTATAATCGCTTACTAATTTTTCTTCTAAGATTTCTTGAGCCAGAGGTTTTTCAACATTGTCCTGAGTAGCATTTATCAATATTCCAAAAGTGAATACCGCACCTAAAAAGGCTAAAGCTTTTTTAATCATTTTCATAACTTTAAGTAGATTTTGATTTTATTGGGGAATAAAATTTATTGTACAATATAACGCAAAAAGTCATATCAATGCAAGTTATCGTTAAATATTTTGGGTAAATTTTTATTAAACCACCTTGCCCTGTTCACTATCATAACATGAGTTCCCCCTTCAACAGTTATACACTTTTCAATATTTGTTATTGGAAAAACAATATCCTTATCCCCATGAATATGAACAATATTATCTATTGTTTTTTCCTGATCCCAGCATACCATATTTTTTATTGCCCAATCCAGATATCTTTTATCACTTACCGACAAATATTTTTGATACATTGCTGCTCGTTTTTTGGCAAAATCACCAAAAGCAAGCTTTTCCCAATTATTGATTTTAGAAACCACTCCTGTAGGCAATAATTTATAAGCTTTTGTTTTTCGGGCGATTTTTATTCGTTTTGGCAATTCATACTTATTCTTAACACTAGAAATGATAACTATTTTTTTTGCATCCGCATATTTGCTCATCTCCTGCACCATTATCCCCCCAAAAGAAACCCCAACCAGTATACAGTTTTTGTGCTTAATTCCCTTGCACATTCGTTTTGCATAATCCTTTATAGATTCATTTGTGTATGGAATTTTCCAAGGCAAAGTGTGCGTTATATATTCCTCTTTTGGGAGCTTGATAAACTCAAAAATTGAAATATCCGCTGCCATTCCCGGAACAAAATAAACATGGCTAACTTCCTGCGACATAGGTATTTTAACAGTGATTTTTGAGTTTAGAACGCTAATTTGATTATCTTTGTTGTTCAAAATTATACTATTCCTTTCTTAGAAAAAAGGAAATATTGAGTTAATTTTTTGTAAACAAAGGAATATTCAGAACTAACAACTATTAGTTAGGTAAGGTAAAAGTAAGTGCATAAATAATTAGCTATCGGCTACTGTTTTTGGGATCAATATCATACATTCTTGCCTGCATCAAGGTTGTTATAATTAGTAAGGTTAACCCCTTATTTGTTAGAATTAATACCTCAATAATTTAAAAAATATGGAGAACATGAGTGCTATTGAATTAGAGATTACAGACAATGAATTTCTAAGACAATTCGAAACCACAATTGAAGGTCAGAAAGCGAAAATTGAATACGCATTACAAGAAAGAAAAATTTTCCTTACCAAACTTATCATGAGTGAAGAACATCTTGAAAAAGGATATGAACAGGATTTTATTATTGCTGTATTTAACTTAATTGAAGAACGCAATATCAGATTAGTACCTACCTGTCCTGTTATAGCAAAGTTTATGCGCAAAAACAGAAGGAAATATAAAGATTTACTTCCAGTAGGAATAAACATATAGTTATGAATCTACTATACTAAAAACAAAAAGGCTGTCTGAAAAGGCCGCCTTTTTTGTTTTAAAAATCCAGCCGAAAATAAAAACACAGCTAAATTAATACGAAATGGCATAAAAGATTTATAATGTTATTTTATGTTGATTTAGCTATACTATCAAGCTTCTTCAATAAAATTAAACCTAACAATCCCATCATCATCTATAGCCGTTAATTCTACTTTATGCAGGGTATTTATATATATTGGATTCCAGGGCATTTTTACTTTTACATAATTTTCAGTAAAACCATGTATGTACCCTTCTTTATTTTCAGCTTCAAAAAGCACAGTTCTTTCTGTTCCTATTTGGCTCTCATAAAAAGCCCTTCTTTTCTTTACAGATAATCCCCGTAGCATTTTACTTCTTTTTTTACGAACATCTGCTGCAACTATTCCTTCTAATTTTGCTGCAACAGTATTATCCCTTTCAGAATATGTAAAAACATGTAAATAAGATATTTCTAATTCTGACAAAAAATTATAGGTATCCAAAAACAGATCATCTGTCTCTCCGGGAAAACCTACAATAACATCTACTCCTATACATGCATCGGGCATTACCTCTTTAATTTTACTCACTCTGTCTACATAAAGATCCCTAAGATATCTGCGACGCATCAATTTTAAAACAGTATCGCTGCCAGATTGTAAAGGAATATGAAAATGAGGAACAAAAGTTCTGGAATTAGCTACAAAATCTATGGTTTCATTTTTAAGTAAATTAGGTTCGATCGAAGATATTCTTAGTCGTTCTATCCCATCTACTTTATCTAATGCCTGTACAAGGTCAAAAAAAGTATGCTCATGCTTTTTATTTCCAAACTCTCCTTTACCATAATCCCCTATATTGACTCCTGTTAAAACAATTTCTTTGATACCTTTTTCAGAAATTTCTTTTGCATTCTTTACAACATTTTCTAAGGTATCGCTTCTGGAAATTCCTCTTGCCAAAGGAATTGTACAATAGGTACATTTATAATCGCACCCATCCTGTACTTTTAAAAACGCTCTGGTACGATCCCCTATAGAATAGCTGCCTACATAAAAATCGGCTTCTTCTATTTCGCAGGAATGTACTTCTCCAAATTCGTTTTTAGACAAATCATTAATATAATCTGTTATCTTAAATTTTTCTGTAGCCCCCAAAACCAAATCCACCCCATCTACCGAAGCTAATTCTTCTGGTTTTAACTGTGCATAACAACCAACCGCAGCAACAAAGGCTTCAGGATTTATTTTTTGAGCCTGCTTTACTATGGTTTTAAATCTTTTATCTGCATTATCTGTAACAGAACACGTATTAATTACATAAATATCTGCATTTTCAGAAAAATCCACACGATCAAAGCCTTCTTCTGAAAAGTTTCTGGCTATTGTAGATGTTTCTGAAAAATTCAGTTTACAACCCAAAGTATAAAAAGCAACTTTTTTTTTCATAAAAATATAACTCACATTTCCGCAAAGGCAGAAATCTCTTTATATTTACCCTTTTACACTTAGAAAAGCTAAACATCTTTAGGATAAATTTTGAAGGTGCAAATATACCAACAATAATTCATTTACTAAAATTGAAGTCTATTCATTTTTTAATCATAATTCGCTATTTAACAATAGCTTACATTTTTACCATAGTAGTATCTTGTAAAGATTCTTCTAATGAAAACAGAAACCATTTAGTGTTTCGTTATAACCAATACGAAAACATTAGTTCTTTGGACCCTGCTTTTGCAAGGGATGTAGCTAATATCTGGTCAACAAATCAATTATTCAATGGTTTGATACAATTAGACGACTCTTTGCATATTACACCAGACATAGCAAAAAGTTGGGAGATTTCTAAAAATGCACTAGAATACACTTTTGTTCTTCAACAAAATATAAAATTTCATAAACACCCACAATTCAAAACAAAAGACAGTACCAGAAGTGTTACTGCAAAAGATTTTGTGTATAGCTTTGACAGACTGACAGATCCCAAAGTAGCATCCCCGGGAAATTGGGTATTAAAAAACGTACAAAATTATACTGCAGTCAACGACACTGTTTTTAAAATTAAATTAAAAAAGCCTTTTCCTGCTTTTTTAGGATTGCTCGGTATGCGTTATTGCTCTGTGGTTCCAAAAGAAATCGTGGATTTTTATGGCAATCAATTTAGATCCAACCCCATAGGGACGGGACCTTTTAAATTTAAGTTATGGGAAGAAAACGTAAAATTGGTGTTTCGAAAAAACGAATTATATTTTGAAAGAGATAAAAACGGAAAACAACTCCCTTATCTTGAAGCTGTTGCTATTACTTTTTTACCCGATAAGCAAAGTGAATTTTTACAATTTGCTCAGGGCAAACTCGATTTATTAAATAGCCTGGACGCTTCATATAAAGACGAATTATTGACCCCAAGCGGAAAATTAAGGGATGCGTACAAAGATCATATCAACATTAGTAAAGGTTCTTACTTAAATTCTGAATACCTTGGGTTTTATTTAGAATCTGATAAAAAGGAAATCCAATCAGAATTATTACGAAAAGCTATAAATTATGGCTTTGACAGAAAAAAAATGATTACCTATCTTAAAAATGGAATAGGAACTCCTGCCACCAATGGATTTATCCCCAAAGGTATGCCCGGATTCAACAACACACCAGGATACACTTATAATCCAGAAAAAGCAAAAGAACTTATAGATACTTACAAAAATCAAACAGGAGACAACGCTCCAACTATTCGAATTGCAACAGACTCTAATTACCAAAGTATTTGTGAATTCATACAACGAGAACTAGAAAAAGCAGGGCTAAATATTATAGTAGATGTAATGCCCTCGTCTACCATAAGGCAAAAAAAATGGACAGGAAAATTAGAATCTTTTCGGGCTAGCTGGATTGCAGATTATCCTGATGCAGAAAATTTTCTTTCTCCATATTACAGCAAAAACTTTACTCCCAATGGACCGAATTACACACATTTTAAGAATGAAAATTTCGACAAATTGTATGAAGAAAGCTTTTTAATAACCAATACCAAACTAAGGGAAAAACACTATGCAAAAATGGATTCTATTATTATTGCAGAAGCACCTATTGTTCCTTTATATTATGATCAAGTCGTTAGGTTTACTCAAAAAAATATAAAAGGTTTAACAAACAATCCTCAAAATTTTTTGATCTTAAAAAAAGTCTGGAAAGAAAAAAAGTAATCAAAAGCGTTATCACGATTCATACCCTTTTCGCCATTGCTTAGTCTCTTCAAAAACGTGCTCTAATATCTTTTTTTCCTGATCTGTAAATTCAATATTTCTTCGGGACATCACTACTTTGGCCACTTCAAAAGCTTTGTTTGTCAAATAAGTAGTAAAACCTCCACTTCCGCCCCAGCTATAACTAGGTATAAAATTACGAGGAAATCCAGTTCCAAAAATATTAGCACTTACACCAACCACCGTACCTGTATTAAACATTGTATTAATGCCACACTTAGAGTGATCCCCCATCATTAAACCACAAAATTGCAATCCTGTTTTTGCAAAACCTTGAGTTTCATAACTCCAAAGCCGTACCGGAGCATAATTGTTTTTAAGATTAGACGTATTGGTATCTGCTCCAAGATTACACCACTCTCCAAGTACCGAATTTCCCAAATACCCTTCATGGCCTTTATTTGAACACCCAAACAGTACTGAATTATTTATCTCTCCTCCCGCTTTACAATAAGGACCTATAGTTGTTGCTCCATAAATCTTTGCCCCCATCTTTATTACCGCCCCTTCACACAAAGCAAAAGGTCCCCTGATCAGGCTACCTTCCATGATTTCACTATCTTTTCCTATATAAATAGGGCCTTTACTAGCATTAAGCGTTGTATATTCAAGCGTTGCCCCTTCTTCTATAAATATATTTTCTGGTGCTATTACATTATTACTTTCAGGAATAGGCTGGGTTTCTCTGTCTTGTGTTAATAATAGAAAATCATCTTTAATAGCCTGATCATTTTTTGAAAAAATATCCCATGTTTGTTCTACCGTAATTAATTCAGAGTCATAATTTATTATCTCGTATCTGTCAAAATCTACTTCCTGATCCTCTTCTACATAAAAAGCTATTGGTTCTTCATTATAAAATATAGCCTGATTAGCTTCCAGATTTTTAATTCTGGACACCAAATCTTCAGATGGAAGACAAGATGCGTTAATCATTATGTTTTTTTCCATCTCTACCAAAGGATATTTTTCACTAAGATAATCCTCGGTAACCGTAGATGTTGTAGCCCCCAGGTGTTTTTCCCATTTTTCACGAATTGTTAATATCCCAATACGAATATCCGCAACTGGTCTGGTATATGTAAAAGGCAATAAAGCATTACGAGAAGAACCATCAAAAAGAATATAATTCATGACTTTGTTTCAAAAAAAATTAATAAATAATCTAAAAATGAATTGATGCAAAAATAAAGACGTTCATGTTAAAAATAATGCTGTTTGCCGAATTTATTTGTAAAATAATTTTTAAAAAATAGTCAACAAAAAAAGCCTTTCTGTACAGAAAGGCTTTTGTATATATATATTGGTGCTAAATTATTTTTTGAACTTAGCGTATTTGTTTTTAAACTTATCAATTCGTCCTGCAGTATCGATAAGTTTTGACTTACCTGTATAAAAAGGATGTGAAGTTCTGGAAATTTCCAATTTTACTAATGGATACTCTACACCATCCACCTCGAGAGTCTCTTTAGTATTTGCTGTAGATTTAGTTAAAAAAACTTCATCGTTAGACATGTCTTTAAAAGCTACTAATCTATAATTTTCTGGGTGAATATCTTTTCTCATTTTATTAATCTTTTCTTTTTTCGAGGTGCAAATTTAATCATTATCTTTAAACCTACAATAATATTAATTATTTTTTTTGTCAATTTTCTTTAATATTTCATTTTTCAAACCCCAGATGTAACATTTTAGTATATTTGTCTACTTATGTTTTATAAATAACCAAAACAAAAGTATATTATGGAAAACGAAACTTCGGATTTAAAAAAACTGGCAACTACCTATGGTTTTCTTTTAGGTATAACATCTATATTACTAGTTGTTATAGGATATGTGCTAAATATGCAAAAAAACTGGGTTTTCAGTTTAATTGGATTTATTAGTATAATAGCCTTTATTATCTTGCCAGTCAAAAAATTTAAAACCGACAACAATGGTTTTTTAACATTATCTCAAGCTCTAAAAATAGGGTTAGCAGTTGCTGTTATAGGCGGTATTATTTATGCTGTCTATTCATATATCCATTACAGCTATATACAACCTGATTTTATAGATCAAATAATGGAAGAAGCGGCTATCAATATAGAAAAAACTAATCCCGATATGCCCGAAGATCAAAAAGCAGTAGCTCTGGAATGGACCAAAAAAATGTCTACTCCGGGAGTATTGTCTACATTTGCTATAATAGGCAATTTATTTTTAGGGTTTATCGTTTCTTTAATAGGAGGATTAATAATGCAAAAGAAACAAGATTTATATTAATTTATGGATATATCTGTGGTCATACCGCTGCTTAATGAGCAGGAATCACTTAACGAATTATATAATTGGATTGCAAAAGTTATGCAATCCAATTCTTTTTCTTATGAAATCATTTTTATTGACGATGGCAGTACAGATGGCTCTTGGGAGACAATCATAAATTTATCTTCAAAACATGAGGAAGTAAAAGGGATTCGTTTTTTAAGAAATTTTGGCAAATCTCAGGCTTTACATGCTGGTTTTGAAGCCGCACAAGGGGACGTGATTATAACTATGGATGCAGACCTGCAAGATAACCCCGAAGAAATACCAGAATTATATGATCTCATTAGCAAACAAGGATTTGATCTTATTTCTGGATGGAAAAAGAAAAGATATGATTCTGTTATTGCAAAAAACCTACCCTCAAAATTATTTAATGCAGCAGCAAGAAAGACATCTGGTGTAAAATTACATGACTTTAACTGTGGATTAAAAGCATACAAAAACAACGTTGTAAAAAACATTGATGTTCATGGCGAAATGCATCGTTATATACCTGTGTTGGCAAAAAATGCAGGATTTGGCAAGATTGGAGAAAAAGTAGTGCTACATCAAGCCAGAAAATATGGAAAAACAAAATTTGGAATGAACCGCTTTATTAATGGTTTTTTGGATTTGGTAACTATCTGGTTCATGTCTCGGTTTGGCAAAAGGCCAATGCACTTTTTTGGACTAATAGGAACGTTACTTTTTATAGTTGGGTTCTGCTTTTCATTATATCTTGGTATTGATAAACTTTTTATAGAAACCAAAGGCAGATTAATTGCTCAAAGACCTGAATTTTATGTAGCACTAACCGCTATGATTTTAGGAACGCAATTTTTTCTTGCTGGTTTTTTGGGTGAAATTATTTTGACCAACAATAGAAACAAAGAAAGGTATACTGTTTCAGAAAAAATACATCTTTAGATCAAAATACACTATAACCACGCAGAACAAAGGTTAAAAAAACAAAGGAAAACAGACTCAAACAAATATCACAATAAATAATAAGAAATAGACTTATCATAATATTCAAAATATAGTATTTTTGCATCTAAAACCACTAGTATGCAAATTACAGATTCTGTTATAAATGTTAGAGTTGAAGAATGGCTAACTCCAGTTTTTGACACAACCACACAAAAAGAAATCAAGAGTTTAAAAGATAATAATCCAGAAGGGTTAAAAGAAAGCTTTTATAAAGATTTGGAGTTTGGTACTGGAGGTATGCGAGGTATTATGGGAGTGGGAACCAATAGGATAAACAAGTATACATTAGGAAAAAGCACCCAGGGTTTGAGTAATTATTTAATAGAGCAATTCCCTAATGAACAGCCAAAAGCAGTGATAGCATACGATTGCAGAAACAATAGTGATACATTGGCACAAATAGTAGCAGATGTATTTTCTGCTAATGGCATTAAAGTATATCTTTTTTCGAGTCTTCGACCTACCCCCGAGCTATCTTTTGCTGTAAAAGAATTAAATTGTCACTGTGGTATTGTACTTACTGCCAGTCACAATCCTCCCGAGTATAACGGCTATAAAGTATACTGGGAAGATGGAGGACAGTTGGTTCCGCCACAAGACAATGAAATTATAACAAAAATAAACTCCCTAAAATATTCAGATATTTTATTTAACACCAATCCGGATTTAATACAAAAAATAGATCAGGAAATTGATACGGTTTTTATTGAACAAAGTGTAAAAAATGGAAGTTTTGTTACTTCTCAACAATATAAAGACAATACTACAATTGTTTTTACCTCTTTGCACGGCACTTCTATTACTGCAGTGCCCGAAACTTTAAAAAAAGCGGGGTATAATAATGTACATATCGTTAAAGAACAAGCAGAACCTGACGGAAATTTTCCTACGGTAAAATCCCCTAATCCTGAAGAACCCGAAGCACTAACAATGGCCTTGGATCTTGCTTCAAAAGTAAATGCCGATATTGTAATTGGTACAGATCCTGATTGTGATCGATTAGGAATTGCGGTTCGCAATAATCAAGGAGAGCTACAGTTGCTAAACGGAAACCAAACAATGATAGTGATGACTTGGTTTCTTTTAGAAAATTATAAAAATCAAAAAGGATTTAATGGTAACGAATTTATTGCTTCTACTATAGTCTCCTCGCCTATGATGAAAAGCCTGGCTAATGCATACGGAGTAGAATACAGAGAAGTGTTAACAGGTTTTAAATGGATCGCCAAGTTAATTAAAGATTTTCCTGAAAAACATTTTATAGGAGGAGGCGAAGAAAGTTTTGGATATATGGTTGGGGATTTTGTTAGGGACAAGGACGCGGTGACCTCTACCCTTCTTGCTTGCGAAATAGTTGCTTATACAAAAGCTAATGGAAGTTCTTTTTATAATAGCTTACTAGAATTATATAGCAAATATGGATTTTACAAAGAAAATCTGGTTTCTTTGGTAAAAAAAGGAATCGACGGTGCTGCAGAAATCAAGCAAATTATGATCGATCTACGAAACAATCCCCCAAAATTTATAAATGAAGAAAAAGTAGTATTAATTGAAGATTATCAAACCAGTATTGCAAAAAACGTTCAGGACCATACCGCAATTACTATAGATACTCCCAAATCAAATGTTTTGATCTTTTATACAGAAGCAGGAACCAAAATCGCTGCCAGACCCAGCGGAACAGAACCAAAGATAAAATTTTATATCAGTGTGCAGGAATCTTTAACCGAAATTGCTGATTTTGATAATCTGCAACAACAATTAGACAGCAAAATTGAAGCGATCAAAAAAGACTTAAAGTTAATCTAAATAACAGTAAATACTGTTTACCATATTTTTAATGAACTATTTTAAACAAATCCTTCGCTTTGCGAAACCCTACAAATCTTATGGAGTTTTAAATATTGTATGCAATATTTTTTATGCCCTGTTTAGTACCTTATCATTTTTGGCTTTAGTTCCTGTACTAAAAGTTTTATTTAATACCGAAAAAGACACTATATACTATGAGCCTGTTTGGGACGGGATAAAAAACTCAAAAGCATATTTAACAGACAGTCTTAATTGCTTTATCACAGATAATATGGCTACACAAGGCAAAATGCCTGTGCTTACCTATATGATTGTTGGCATTATTGTGGTTTTTATGCTTAAAAATCTTTTTAACTATCTGGCAATGTATTTTATTACATTTTTACGTAATGGAGTATTAAAAGATATTAGAAATGAACTTTATGAAAAATCTGTTAGTTTACCATTATCTTTTTTCTCAGAAAAACGAAAAGGAGATACTATGGCAAGAATATCCACCGATGTTTTAGAAATTCAACATTCTTTTCTTTCTATTTTAGAATTAATTGTACGAGAACCACTTACTATAATATTTACACTTGCTGCAATGCTCTTTTTAAGCGCAAAGCTAACACTGTTTGTATTTATATTCATTCCGGTATCTGGCTTCCTGATCTCTTTAATTGGTAAGAAATTAAAAAAACATTCAGACAAAGTACAACAAGAACAAGGTTTTTTTCTTTCTATAGTCGAAGAAACTTTGGGAGGGTTAAAAGTTATTAAAGGATTTAATGCTGAAAATATATTTGAAGAAAAATTCAAAGAATCTACATCCAGATTTAATCGATTTTCTAATACGCTGCTTAATCGACAAAATTTAGCCTCCCCTACCAGCGAATTTTTAGGAATCTGTGTAATTGCTGTATTATTGTGGTATGGAGGAAAACTTGTATTTATTGATGGAACTTTAGAGGCTGAAATGTTTTTGGCTTATATTGGATTAGCATATAATATCTTAACCCCTGCCAAAGCTATTTCAAAAGCTAATTATGGTGTAAAAAAAGGAAACGCAGCTGCAGAGCGTGTATTAGAGATATTAAATACAATTTCTCCTTTACAAGATAAACCAGATGCTATACATAAAAAAGAATTTAACTCAGATATCACCATAGAAAACATTTCCTTTAAATATGAAGATGAATATGTACTAAAAAACTTTTCTTTAAAAGTACCAAAAGGAAGTTCTGTAGCACTTGTTGGGCAATCCGGAAGCGGTAAATCTACCATTGCTAACTTGGTGACTCGTTTTTATGATGTTAATAAAGGATCTATAAAAATAGACAATACTGATATTAAAGATCTAACCAAACATTCTTTAAGAAACTTAATGGGATTGGTAACTCAGGATTCTATATTATTTAATGATTCTATTAAAAACAATTTGTTAATAGGAAATCCCAATGCATCTGAAGAAGAAATCATAAATGCATTAAAAATTGCAAATGCCTGGGAGTTTGTAAAAGATATGGCCGCAGGAATAGAAACAAATATTGGAGATAGCGGCAATAAGTTGAGCGGTGGGCAAAAGCAACGTTTATCTATAGCCAGAGCTGTTTTAAAGAATCCTCCAATTATGATTTTGGACGAAGCTACTTCTGCTTTAGATTCTGAAAGTGAAAGACTAGTACAATCTGCATTAGAAAACATGATGAAAAACAGAACCAGTATTGTGATTGCACATAGACTGTCTACCATACAAAACTCTGATTTAATCGTTGTAATGCAAAAAGGAGAAATTGTAGAGCAAGGCACGCATGATGAGCTTCTTGTTAAAAATGGTGTTTATCAAAAGTTGGTAACCATGCAATCATTTGAGTAACTAAATCGTTTAAAGAAAAGTTAAACCAAAAAAAAGAGTGCATAATGCACTCTTTTTCCTTCACACAAATCATCTTAATTTAGGGGCTTAATCTAAAATTAAAACTCACTTTTATTAAAATCTTTCATTTTGGGGGAAATGAAAGTACTTAATCATTAATTATATCCTAAATATATATTAAAAAATCGAGAAAACCAAAAAAAATGATTTTTATCCGAAAAAATAATCTTTTCATCCCTTTCTGTATTTTTATTTAATTTTAAATTGTAGCTTATTACCTACAAAAAATATATTAACATATAACCTTTGCTATTAAAAAGATAGTCTGTAATAACCATTTATCATACCACCTCTGATTAATACCAGTTCTGAAATAAAATCAATGTAAAGAAAAATCCAATTGTTCTGATTCAAATAAAAAAGAAAGCTTAAAGATGGTATCGTTTTATATATGTTCTATTTTGAAATGTGAGAAAAAAGAAATGACATAGATTTTTTATAGAGTTATATACCATTTACATCTTGAACTTATCGCAACAAAGTTCTTTTTTCTGTATGACTTCAAAATAAAAATTAATCATAGCCTGCATAACTCTGTACAAGTGCTACGCTAAAAGCTTTTCTTCTTTACATAAGCAAAAAATAGCTGATTCTATTTCACAATAAGTTCTGACAAATCTCCTAACATATATTCATGGATTTTTTTATGCCTCATGTAATGTATTAGTTTATACTTATGTACAAAAAAGCAAGACATAAACCAGCCTTGATATTCTTGTTTCTTGTTATATGATTTTTAATTATCCTCCAAAAGATCCGAATATTTGATAAAAAACAAATACTCTCAGAGGAATTTACTTAGAAATAAAAAGTGTTATAGACCACACTACATTGGTAATTAGAGCACACAAAAACAAAACAGATTTTTTATTACAATCAGAATCAAAAGTGCAAATTTACAAAGAGGGCTAAACTTTTATATAAGAGATCAATGAATTAAAAAATATTTATACAAACCCAATCAACAACCCAAAAAAAGTTAACGAGGTATGTTTTCTAAAAAATATTTTAGTTTCGGGGCAAGTATAAAAAATCAAATCCCTTAATTATAAGGATTAATACCATTTTTATAATAAAAACACTTACCCAAGAACAGTTAATTACCCGGAAACAAAAAAGAGTGCTTTCGCACTCTTTCTCTTCACACAAATCATCTTAATTTAGGGGCTTAATCTAAAATTAAAACTCACTTTTATAAAAAACTTTCATCTTGGGGGAAATGAAAGACTTAATCATCATTACACTGTAAATATATAACTTATTTTTAATTAAACAAATAAAAATAAGTATTTTATCTATTTAAAATGCATTTCAGCTTTTATTACACAAAAAAAGTAGTCCTATACTTACATTTTGAAATCATCAAATAAAAAAGAGTGCTTTCGCACTCTTTCTCTTCACACAAATCATCTTAAATTTAGGGGCTTATTCTAAAAATTAAAACTCACTTTTATAAAAAACTTTCATCTTGGGGAGAATGAAAGAACTCAATCATTATTACATTGTAAAGATACGATTATTTTTTAATCCACCAAATAAAAAATACATTTTATCTAAAAATAAAGCATTTAATCTATTAAATTATGTTAAAAAATATTAATTGTAATCTAATTCTTACATTGTAAATACCTCACTATTTTAACAATTAATAGCCCGAAGAGCAAACCCAAAAGGTATGCTTCACAAAATATATTCTGCTTTTGAAGTAAGCATAAGGAGAACTAGGGACTCAATAGAGGAGTAAAACAAAAAAGAGTGCTTTCGCACTCTTTCTCTTCACACAAATCATCTTAAATTTAGGG